>DASXUA010000573.1:0-2307 GCA_036505095.1 Phycisphaerae bacterium | reverse complement strand
CCCGCAGGTCCTCCTTAATGTCGCCGTTCCTCGCGGCTTCGACTGGCAAAAGCACCAGTCGATCAAGAAGGCCCAGGCAGCGGCCGAGGAGTCGCTCAACGGCAAAGGCCGTGTGCTGCTGCGGCCCTCGGGCACCGAGCCTGTGCTGCGCGTCATGGTGGAGGGAGAGCCGCGCGAAGCCATTGAATCCGCGGCAAATTCGATAGCCAGCGCAGTCAGGAGCGCGGCTGGCAGCTGACCGGTGGCTTGACTTTTCGTACAACGTTTCCATATTATTAGAAATATGGAAACGACGCAGGCCATTCAAGCCCTCTCGGCGCTCGCGCAGGAATCCCGCCTCGCGATCTTCAGGCTGCTAGTACAAGCGGGACCCGCTGGCCTCGCGGCGGGCGCAGTTGGCGAGAAGCTTGACCTCCCGCCAGCGACCCTGTCTTTCCATCTCGCCGGCTTGACGCGCGCAGGACTGGCGCAAAGCCGGCAGGACGGGCGCTTCGTCATCTACAGCGCGAATTACGAAAGCATGAACACGCTGGTCGGCTTCCTCACTGAAAACTGCTGCCAAGGAGCGTCTTGTGAAACGCCTACACGTACACGTCGCAGTGCATGACCTGCAACAAAGCATCCGCTTCTACTCGGCGCTTTTCGCCGCCGAGCCGGCGGTGAAGAAGGACGACTACGCGAAGTGGATGCTCGACGATCCGCGCGTCAACTTCGCGATTTCTACCCGCTCCAGCAAAGCCGGGCTCGACCATCTTGGCATCCAAGCCGAAAACGCGGCAGAGCTCGAGGACATCGGCAGCCGTCTGGCGCAGGCCGATGTGGCGATCACGGCGCAGAAGGGCGCGTCGTGCTGCTATGCCAAGAGCGACAAGTATTGGACGATCGACCCGCAGGGTGTCGCGTGGGAATCGTTCCACACACTGGACACGGTGCCGATGTTCGGCCAGGACACGCGCTCGCGCGCGGCCGATCCGAAGAATGTCGTCAAAGCCGCATGCTGCGGCCCGGCATGAAATCCTTCAACGTCCTCTTCCTGTGTACGGGGAACTCGGCGAGGTCGATCCTCGCCGAGGCCTATCTGAATGTCGCGGGCAGGGGAAGGTTTACGGCTTACAGCGCGGGCAGCCATCCCGCCGGCAAGGTCAATCCGTTCGCGCTCGAGCTGCTGGAGAAAAACCGGCTTCCGACGACGGGGCTGCGCTCGAAGGATTGGAGCGAGTTCGCGGAAAGCGCGGCTCCACGTCTTGATTTCGTAATTACCGTCTGCGACAACGCGGCCGGCGAAGTCTGCCCGGTCTGGCCGGGCCAGCCGATCACTGCGCATTGGGGAATCGCGGATCCGGCGGCAGCGTCGGGCCCTGACCCCGAACGCCGCAAGGCTTTCCTGCGCGCGTTTACCGAGCTCAGCGCGCGCGTCAACCTGCTGCTCGCGCTTCCCGTCGAAAAGCTGGACCGCTTGACCCTGGAACACAAGCTCGAGGACATCGGCAAAGCCGGCAGCGAAGCTCCGGCTAGATGAAGGCGCCGCTCGCCGAGGCGATCGGCACTGCTTTGCTGCTGGCCGCGGTTGTGGGGTCCGGCATCATGGGTGAGCGCCTGGCGCAGGGAAACGCGGCCCTCGTCCTGCTCGCCAACTCGCTCGCCACCGGATTCGCGCTCATCGCCCTCATTGCCGCCTTCGCGGCCA
This sequence comes from Phycisphaerae bacterium, assembly GCA_036505095.1. GTDB lineage: Bacteria > Planctomycetota > Phycisphaerae > UBA1845 > UBA1845 > DASXUA01. The sequence goes on along the minus strand of DASXUA010000573.1, from coordinate 620 downwards.
ACTCGGGCGCACATTTCAACCCGGTGGTGACGCTCGCATTTGCCTTGCGCGCGGGGTTCCCGTGGCGCCGGGTTCCCGTTTACTTGATCGCCCAGTTCGTGGGGGCATTTCTTGGCGTGCTTGCGGCGCATGCGATGTTCGACCTGGCGCTGCTGCAGACTTCGTCCACGGTGCGCACCGGCCTCGGCCAATGGTGGAGCGAGGTGGTGGCAACGTTCGGCCTGGTGCTCGTTGTTTTGGCTTGCCGGGGTCAAGCGCCCTCGAGCGCGCCGATAGCGGTCGGCGCGTACATCGCCGCGGCGTATTGGTTTACCGCGTCCACTTCCTTCGCAAATCCGGCGGTTACTTTCGCGCGCGGCTTCACTGCCACGTTTTCCGGAATCGAGCCCTCCGGCGTGCCGGCTTTCGTGTTGGCGCAAGGGGTTGGCGCGGCGCTGGCGCTGTTCATCTCGGCCAGAACCGGTTCGCCTTCGTAGGAGTTCGCCCGCAGGGCCTGCCGACCCCGGCGCGCTATCCGCGCACTCGGCTGTCTGGCAGCCCTTCGGAACGAGCCTTCACGGTAAGCGGGGCTGCCGGCGGACACCAGGAAAAACGCCACAGATCTGACCGAACATCACGCC
>DASXUA010000572.1:0-1781 GCA_036505095.1 Phycisphaerae bacterium | reverse complement strand
TCCGCGAGGTTGGTGGGCCCGCTCGTGCTGCACGAACGCGTGACCGTGGCCGAAGCGGCGACCATTGTCGGTCCGAGCGTGCTGGGTGCCGGTTGCCGCATCGGCCGGGGCGCGATCGTCGCGCACTCCGTGCTCGCGCGGAATACCGTGGTCGCACCGGGCAGTGCGATTCGCGAGCGCTTCCTGGCCGGACGGGTACCGCTGGAGCATGCCGGCTCCCCCGCCACCAGCGGCACATGCCAGTCTGATCTGACGCTAACCGTGGCCAGCTCCCGGCGCGGGCGGCGATCGTTCGTTTCGTCGGATATGTCTGCGGCTTCGCGCGGGGCCTATCAGTTCGCCAAGCGCGCGGTGGATATCGGGCTGGCGGTGGTCGGGCTGCTGCTGCTGCTGCCGTTGCTGGTGGTGATCGCGATCCTGATCAAGCTGGATGCGCGCGGCCCGGTGCTCTTCGCGCACGGACGCGAGCGGCGCGGCGGGAAGGAATTCCCCTGCTGGAAGTTCCGCACCATGGTGGCCGACGCCCATGCCCGCCAGCGCGAGCTTTATCGGCAGAACGAAGTCGATGGTCCGCAGTTCAAGCTCCGGCAGGATCCGCGCGTAACGCGCGTGGGTCGCTATTTGCGCATGACCAACATCGATGAGCTGCCGCAGCTCTTCAACGTGCTGCTGGGTCATATGAGCATCGTCGGTCCGCGGCCGTCGCCGTTCCGCGAGAACCAGATCTGCGTGCCGTGGCGCCGGGCACGACTCTCCGTTCGACCAGGAATCACCGGGCTATGGCAGATTTGCCGCGACGACCGCGGCGGCGGCGATTTCCACCAGTGGATCTATTACGACCTCATGTACGTGCGGCACTGTTCCGTCAGGCTGGATATCAAGATCCTGGGTGCGACCCTGCTGACGCTCGGCGGGCGCTGGCGCGTGCCGCTGTCCTGGCTGATTCCGAGCGAGGGGTCCGTGCGGCCGCTCGCCTCGCCGACGGCGGCCGAGCCGGCGCTGATCTCGTGAAACCCCCGTATTCAGGACTCAGGTCGAAGATCCGCCGTGGCGGAACTCAGGACTCAGGACTGGGCGGCTGGCCGGTGCGCCGGTTGTTGAACGTGCCGATCGATGCGCGCTCGATGCACGACGTCCTGGCGCTCGTCGATGAAGCCGTTGCCGCGCGGCGACGGCTGCTGATCGGTGTGGTGAACGCGGCCAAGCTGGTCAACATGCAGCGCGATGCGGCGCTTCGGCAGGCGGTGCTGACGGCGGACATTATTCTGGCTGATGGGATGGCGGTGGTGTGGGCGGCGCGGCTGCTGGGCCGGCGTCTACCCGAGCGCGTGGCCGGGATCGATTTGATGACGCAGATGCTGCGACGCGGCGATCAGCGCGGGTACCGAGTATATCTGCTCGGCGCGACTGACAAGGTGCTCGCCGCAACGGCCGCGCGGATCCGGGCTGAGTTTCCGGGTGTGGTGCTGGTTGGATATCGCCATGGCTACTTCGGTGCGCACGAGGAAGCTGCGATTGCCGAGCAGATTTGTGAGGCGCGCCCCGACGTGCTGTTCGCCGGAATGACCTCGCCGAAAAAGGAGCAATTCCTAGCCCGCTGGAGCGCACTGATGCAAGTGCCGGTCTGTCACGGCGTGGGCGGCGCCTTCGACGTGCTGGCCGGCAAGACGCGCCGCGCCCCGCAACTCTGGCAGCGGCTCGGGCTGGAATGGCTCTATCGCGTCGTGCAGGAACCACGGCGGATGTGGCGGCGCTATCTGGTCACCAACACGTTGTTCTGC
>DASXUA010000571.1:0-13044 GCA_036505095.1 Phycisphaerae bacterium | reverse complement strand
CCTTGCCGGTCTGCACCAGCGTCAGCGCCTCGAAGCCTTCGTCGAGCGTGCCGAATCCGCCGGGGAACAGCACGATGGCCCGCGCCTCCTTCACGAACATCAGCTTGCGCGTGAAGAAATAGCGGAAGTTGATGAGCTTGTCGTCCTCGGCGATGATCGCGTTCGTCGATTGCTCGAACGGCAGGCTGATGGCGACGCCGAAACTGGCTTTGCGGGTCGCGCCGTGATGGCCAGCCTGCATGATCCCATTGCCGGCGCCGGTGATCACCATCCAGCCCTGCTGCTGGATTAGATCGGCGAAGCGGACCGCCTGTTCATACTGCGGATGCCCCTCGGGCGTGCGGGCCGAACCGAAGATGCTCACCTTGGGCACGTCGGCGTACGGCGCAAACACCTTGAACGCGTAGCGCAGCTCCTTCAGCGCCCGGCTGAGAATCTTCAACTCGCCGCGGTGGCAGCCATCCGAGGCCAGCCGGCACACGGTGACCAGCATGTCGGCCAGCAGGTCCTGATGCGGGCTTTTCGCGTATTTTTCCAGGAAGGTCTTGATGGCGGCCGTGCGCGCTTCGCGCGCATCGGCGACCGCCCCGTTGGGTGTGTCTTCAACGATCATGTCTAACGCTTTCCCCCGGCCTCGTCGAACACGCGCTGCGCCGCCGCCAGGCCGGAGCCCAGTTCCACCGGATGTCCCATCGATTTGAGCGTCAACTCCAGGGCCGCGATCACCGACAGCGTGTCGAATTTGTCTACGTAGCCCATGTGTGAGATGCGAATAATTTTGCCTTTGAGTGAACCCTGTCCGCCGGCGAGTTGCATGCCATGCGTGGCGCGCATTGATTTGCGGAGTGCACCCTCGTCGATGCTCGGCGGCACGAGGATGGCCGTTACGGAATCGGAGGGTTGTGACGAGTACACTTTCAGGCCCATGGCCGTTGCGGCGGCGCGCGTGGCCCGCGCCAGCAGAGCGGTTTCGGCCCAGATGTTCTCCAGCCCAATCTCCTTAATCTGCCGCAGCATGAAGCGCGCCCCGCGCATCAGCGTGATGGCGGGCGTGTAAGGTACGTCGAACTCCTTGAGCGCTTTGCGGTAGGCCTTCAGGTCATTATAGAGCGCGTGCGCCTTGCCCGAATCGATCCGCGCCCACGCCCTTTCGCTTACCGCCACGAAAGCCAGTCCCGGCGGCAGCATCACCGCCTTCTGCGAGCCGGTGATGTAAACGTCCACGCCCCAGGCATCCATCTTCACCGGCAGCGCGCCGACCGACGTGATCCCGTCGACGATCAGCAGCGCGTTGCGTTTCCGCGTGACCTTCGCGATGGCCTCAATGTCTGAGATCGTGGCCGTCGAGGTCTCGGAATGAACGGCGATGACCGTATCGATCTTGGGATCCTCGGCCAGCATCCGCTCAATGGCTTCGGGCTTGCCGCCGAATCCCCATTCGACGTCGTAGTTGACGTGCGGGAGTTCGAACGCGGCGCACACGTCAGCCCAGCGTTCGGCGAATTTGCCGTTGCGGACGACGAGTGCCTTGTGCCCGGGCGGGCAGCACGAAACGATCGCCGCCTCGGCCCCGGCCGTCCCGCTGCCGGCGATTGAAAGGCAGGTCGCCTCGGTCTGAAACAGATACTCAAGGAGTTGGACGACTTCCTCGGTAACCCTTTTGTATTCGCCGGTCCGATGGTGATCCATCGGCCGCGCCATTTCCAGCATGACCTCTTCCGGCACCATCGTCGGCCCGGGCGTAAAGAGGCGAATTTTCTTCATGGTCGCGTTCCCCAGAAAAGGGCGGCAGCCCACGCTCTGATTATACGGGCGGCGCCCGCAGCTACCAAACTAACTGCCAGCCTTCTGATATGGACCGGCGCATGCGCCTGCCCAGCGCAACGCCGGATGGGCATCCGCTTGCGGTGGGTGGTATAATGAGTTCGGACGGTCAGGAGACCTTCAATGGATGACCCTCGGCGTCGGAATGGTGCTACTGCGCAGCGCGGGCGCGATCTCTATGACCGCGAGCTGCGCGCGAAACTGGAACCACTCTTCAGCGGGCACTTCGTTGCCCTCGATATAGGAACGGGCGAATACGAGATCGCCGACACGCTTCTGGAAGCCTCCCGCCGGCTCAGGCAACGCTTGCCAGGCGCCTGCATCTACGGAGCGCGAGTCGGTCGGAGCAGCGCCTATCGCATAGGCGGTCAACGCAGTACGCTGACGCCATGATTCTCGGCCGAATGCGGAGCGAGACGGAGGCAGTCGTTCGGGTCAGCATCCGGTCGCAAGCGCGCCAGCCGCTATCGGTTGAGGCGGTCGTTGATACCGGTTTCGATGGCTTTCTGTCCATGCCTCCGAGTACCATTGGTTCGCTTGCGTTGGTGCAGATCGCGGAGGTCTTCGCGGAACTAGCGAACGGCGAAGAAGCACCCACGCGCGTGTTTGAGGCAGAGGCTGAATGGGATGGGCGCGCAGTCCCTATCGAAGTCGCCGAGTTCGATTGCGAACCCCTACTCGGGATGCGGCTTCTTGCAGGCTATCACTTGGGCATAGACGTGACGAATGGCGGGCGAGTTGAGATCCGCCTGCTCCGACGGTAAGCGCCCCTACGCCGCGTCGGGATGCGGAACACGTCGCCCGGCAGGCATTCCGTTAAATATCCCGGCCTTTTTGGCGCGCGGCGACGAGTTGGTCCACTAAGTCCAGGATGCGGTGCGCGGTATCGGCTTTTGAGCCGCTTTGCGGCGCGGTCCACTTTCCGCCGGCGGTCAGGATTTCGATGGTGGCGTTGTCGGAGCCGACGTTGCCGGGTCCGTTCAGCACGATCGCGTCGCATTTCTTTCGCCGCAGCTTCGACTCCGCATGTTGGTGCGCATCGTGATCCTCCATCGCAAAGCCAATCACCACGCGCTGTCCCTTGCGCGCGCCGAGGTGGGCCAGGATGTCCGGCGTCGGCACCAGCGTGATGCGCTGCGGCTGGTTTCTCTTCTTCAACTTGCGCGGCAAGCGCCGCGCCGGGCGATAATCCGAGACCGCGGCGGTCATGATGAGCGCATCTGATTCATCGAACGCGGCGGTGCAAGCCGCGAACATTTCCTGCGCGCTGGTGACTTGAATCGTGCGCACTCCGGGCGGCGGCGCCAACGCCACGGGGCCGCTGATCAAAATGACTTCGTGGCCGCGTGCGGCGGCTTCGCGCGCGAGCGCGTAGCCCATTCTGCCCGAGGATGGATTCGAGATGAACCGCACCGAGTCGAAGAACTCGCGGGTCGGACCGGCCGTGACGAGCAAGCGCATAGCCGAGTGGCCTACGCCGTGGCGACGGTTTCAAGTTTAGCCAAGCGCGAACCCGCCGGCAGTGCGGAACGCCCCGGGCTTGATGTGCCGGCGCGCTTCGCCGCAACGGTTTTCGGCTTGTTGGCCGAATCGAAGAAGCTGCCGATCTGGCGAATTCGATCATAGCGGCGCTTCAGCAACGTCTCGATCTTGAAGCGCGTCAGGTCGCGCAACGCGTCGCCCAAGTAGGCCTCCAGACTGGCGGCCGCTGCGGCCGGATCGCGATGCGCGCCGCCCAGTGGCTCGGGAATGATGTGGTCGACGATGTCGAGCTTCTTGAGTTCCCGCGCCGTAAGCTTGAGCGACTCGGCTGCCCGCTGCCGCTGCTCGCCCGTCTTCCACAGAATGGCCGCGCAGCCCTCCGGCGAGATCACCGAGTAGAACGAATGCTCGAACATCGCCACCCGGTCGCCCACGCCTACGCCCAAGGCCCCGCCGCTGCCGCCCTCGCCGATCACGACGCACACGATGGGCGTCGGCAGACGTGACATCTCCATGAGATTGACCGCGATCGCCTGGGCAATGCCGCGCTCCTCGGAGCCAATGCCCGGATACGCTCCCTGCGTGTCGATCATGCAGACGACGGGCACGCCATACTTGGCCGCCAGCTTCATCTTCGCCAGCGCTTTGCGATATCCTTCAGGGTGGGCACAACCGAAGTTGCAGGCCAGCCGCTCGCGCGTGTCCTTGCCTTTGTTGTGCCCCACCAGCATCACCTTGTGCCCGGCGATCCGCCCGAACCCGGTCACAATGGCCTTATCATCCCCGAAGCACCGGTCCCCGTGCAGCTCGAAGAAGTCCTTGACGAAGGCCTGGATGTAGTCGGTGATTAGCGGCCGCCGCGGGTGCCGAGCCACCAGCACCGTCTCCCAGGCCGTCAGGTTGGAATAGAGCCGCTTGGTCATGCCGCGCAGCTTATTCCGCAAGGTCCTAATATCCTGAGAGAAATCGCGGCTCCCCTCGATCTGCCGGCTCTCCAAGCCGGAGATCTCCTGCGAAATGCGGAGCAACGGCTTCTCGAATTCCAGATAGCCGTTGGCGCCCAGTCCACTCGCTGCGGCCAAGCCGCCAGCCGATTGATTCGGTTCGATTGCCATCAGGTTAAGTTCCCTTGAACTGACCAGCGACGAGACCGCGCCCGATCTTTCTTCGGGGACGGATGGACCGCCCCGAATCCGCCGCCAGCGAGCCGTAGTTTAGACAGCACCGATCGGCTTCGGCAAGCCCTGAGTTCAGAAAAGGCTTCTCTCTGCGGATTATCGGGCGTGAGTCTTAGAATGCTTCAGTCCGGTTAAGTTCCGGGTGGGCAAGACTTTGGGATGATTTTACCCGTTTTTTGACCCTCGCGGCGCTGTTCGGTTTCGCAACAAAGATGTTGTACCCCCCAAAGGCCGCCAGGATGCGGTGGCGACGCGGATCAGTGAGTTCCGAACAGGCGGTCACCCGCATCACCCAAGCCGGGAACGATGTAGCCCTTCTCGTTCAGGTGATCATCGATGGCAGCGGTGTAAATGGCCACATCGGGGTGGGTGGACGTGACGGCCGCAATGCCTTCCGGAGCGGCAACCAGGCATAGAAAGCGGATCCGCTTGGCCCCGGTGCGTTTGATGATCGTGATGGCGGCACTGGCCGATCCGCCGGTGGCCAGCATCGGATCGAGCACGACCACATCGGTCTGGGCGACATTCGGCGGCAGCTTGCTGTAGTAGCTCACCGGCTCCAGAGTGTCCTCGTCGCGATAAACGCCCAGGTGTCCAAGCCGTGCATCGGGGATCAATTCCAGGATCCCCTCGGCCAATCCCAGCCCGGCGCGCAGGATCGGAACCAGCGTGATCTCCACCGCCAGTCTCCGGCCTGCGCACGGTGCCAGCGGTGTCTCGACCACGACGTCCTGAGTGGGGATATCATGACAGACCTCGAAAACCATCAGCCGGGCGATTTCGCCGACCAGCCGGCGGAACTGCTCCACGCCGGTGCGGCGATCGCGCGCCAGCGTGAGTTTCTGCTGGATCAGCGGATGCGCGATCACGGTGACGTTTGGATGCAGGCCCGTGGAGCGGGCGGGGGTTAGTGGGGCGGAGAGGCGGTTCATCAGCGAACTCCGAGGCGCCAAACGTCCCAGCATTGTAACCAATCTTTGGCGAGATGAATAACCGGCCGCCTGGCCATGCAGTTTGACATCCCGCCTGCCGATACACTAGAGTAATGTAGATCAGGTTGACGCCGGCCGACCCATCCGGGCACTCGTCCCGGATTCGCCGCATGCGTCACATAGCATCGCCGACCTGTGGCCAAGCTCGCGTAGGGACTCGGGGTTCCGAGGCGGTCTTCGCCACCGGCCTGCAAGGAAAATCCGGTGACCCAGCAGGACGCCCTGTCGCTCGCGCAGGAGCTTACCGCCTACCAATTCAAAGATCCCTCGCTTCTGTCCATCGCGCTCACGCATGCTTCGGTGGCCGATCGCCGCGTCGATAGCAACGAACGCCTGGAGTTCCTGGGCGATTCGGTGCTCGGGCTGATCGTGTGCGAAGAGCTATTCCGCCGCTTCCCGAATTATCTCGAGGGCGAGCTGACCAAGATCAAGTCGGTGGTGGTCTCGCGCAAAATCTGCGCCGAGATCGCCGATCGCGCCGGTCTGGGCGAATTGCTTTTTCTCGGCAAGGGCATGACTGAGCGGACGCGCATGCCGCTGTCGCTACGGGCGGCCGTGGTCGAGTCCATCATCGGTGCGATTTACCTCGACGGTGGCATCGAGGCGGTGCGGCCTTTCATCCTTCGGCACGTCGCCAGCTTCATCGACGAAGTGGCCGGCGTGAACGGCCATTTCAATCACAAGTCGGCGTTGCAGCAGTATGCCCAGCAGCACCTGTCGGCCACGCCGCGCTACGAGTCACTCGACGAGCAGGGTCCCGACCACAGCAAGTGCTTCGAAGTCTGCGTCTCGATCAACGGCCGCCGCTTCCCCAGCGCCTGGGGTCCAAGCAAGAAGGACGCTGAGCAAAAGGCCGCCATGCTGGCCTTGCACGAGTTGCTGCCCAAGGAGTTCCCCGCCGCGCCCGAGCTTTCCCCGCGCGCAACAGCGGAGGAGCAGCCCGAGTCAGCGCCAAATTTCCTTGGTGGCCAGCTCGACTGAGTTGCCGGCCGGGTCGCGAAAGTAGAGCGAACGGGCGCCGTTCGGCCAGAGATGTTCGTGCTCGATCGCGATGCCACGCTCGGGCAGGGCCGAGCGCCACGCGTCAAGCTCGGCGTGCGTCACCGCGAAGGCGAAATGACCGGGACCGCGCGCTCCGTGCGCGGGGACCTCGCCAGGCTTGAGAGATTCTTCCGGTCGGAAGATCAGCAGCACGTCCTCGCCGACGCGCAGAAACAGATTCCGCGCGTTCGACGAGATTTTCTCGAGACCGAGCAGCCCGCAATAAAAGCGCTCGGCCGCTGCCAGATCGTCAGCGTAGATCGATGTCTCGAGAATCCGGCGCAGGGGCGTCATCTCTCAGGCTCGCTGCGCTCGATCGGATATCCCAGCGTAACCCAGCCGGGCTCGATGACGCGGCCGAACATGTCGGTCTTGCCGCAGAAGCCGCCCTCCAGGTTGCAGAGCGTCTGATAGCCGTGCTGCGCCAGCAGATTGGCGGCCGCGGCCGAGCGGCCGCCTGAGCGGCAACCCAGAATCAACCGGGCCTCCGACGGGAACTGAGCTTGCACGGTCGGCATGAACGATTCGTTCAACGCCATCTGCCCGCTGCCCGGCTGCGGGAGCGCGATCGGGATATTGATTGCGCCGGGCACGTGCCCATTCTCGAATTCCTCGGGCGTACGCACGTCGATGTACTGGTAGCCCTCATCGGATTCGAGCAGGCGCTTCGCCTCGGCGGGTCTGATATTCCTGATCATGAATGCGTGCTCTCCGCTCGCTGATGCACCGTTTACCCGCCTTGTCGCAGATCCGCCGTGGCGGGGCGGGCGGCTCTGAAATCAATACAGCAGCGGGGGAATGGTCTCCCAGGCGCGCTGCGGATTGCCCTGCCAGAGCTTGCGCAGCTCTTCGCGATAGGCTGGCTGGTTCGCTTGCCAGCGCTGTATGTCGCCGTTGACCCAATCCCGTAAACGCTGATCATCGCGCCGCAGCAGCTCGACACGATACTGATGCTCGTCTTGGATGCGCGCGCCCATGTCGGCGAGCCGCGCGCCGCCCTCCCGTTCGTGTTCGGCGAACCGCGTCAGGAGGTCATGGATGCGCGCCTGGCGCATCGCCGCAGCTTCGTCAAAGCGCGGATCATGACAGCCGGCGGCGATCAGCAACGCTAGTCCGGCGAGCAGAGCACATGGGTAGACGAGCGTTCTGGGCATGGCATCATCCTACTTTCGATTGTACACGCCGTCACGCGCCGGGTGGCATGCTTTCACGCGCAGCGGGTAAGCATGTGCGACGCTCAGCATGGCTACCCGGCTTACGCCGTGAAGCCATGCCACCCGGCGGGCGCACGGTCCGGCGAGGTCGGGCCATGCTCAACGCACGGCCTCGCTGCGCGAGACCGCGCCACCCCGCTTTCCGTTAACGGCGCGGAGCGGGTATAATCCACCGCGCAGCTAGAGTGACAGTCATGAACTACGCCAGCATGTTGGCGCCCGGCGGGACAGTAGCGCGCAAGCTCAAGTGTTACGAGCTGCGCCCGCAGCAGCTCGAGATGGTCGCGGCGGTGGCGTCCGCTTTCGAGCGCCGCCAGCACCTGCTGGTCGAGGCCGGCACCGGCGTGGGCAAGAGCTTCGCCTACCTGATCCCGGCCATCGAGCGCGTCACACGGCACAACGAGCGCGTGGTCATCAGCACCCACACCATCGCCCTGCAGGAACAGCTCATCGAGAAGGACATCCCCTTCCTGAACGCGGTGATTCCCGAGGAATTCTCGGCCGTACTGGTCAAGGGCCGCTCGAATTACCTGGGCCTGCGGCGGCTGATGCAGGCCAGCGCCAAGCAGGACACGCTGTTCGCCGCGCAGCGCGAGCGGAACGAACTGTGGCGGATCGAAGACTGGGCGATGGCGACGCGCGATGGCTCGCTGTCCGACCTCTCGCCCGCGCCGTTGCTGCCCGTCTGGGATCGCGTCAAGAGCGAGCACGGCAACTGCATGGGCCAGCGCTGCGCCCAATACAACAAATGCTTCTATCAGCAGGCCCGCCGCCGGGCCGAGAATGCTCAAATCCTGGTGGTCAATCACGCGCTGTTCTTCTCTGACCTGGCGCTCCGACGGCAGGGCATCAGCGTGCTGCCGGATTATGCCCTGGCGATCCTCGATGAGGCCCACACGCTCGAAGACGTGGCCGGCGATCATTTCGGCGCCAACCTCTCCGACGCGCAGATCCGCTTCCTGCTGCACACGCTCTACAACGAGCGGACGCAGCGCGGCTTTCTGGCGGCCTTGCACGCCGACGCGGCCATGCGCGCCGTCGGCCGGACCGAGGCGACCGTGAATCGCTTCTTCGCAGAGCTCGCCGACTGGCATGCACTCCACGGGCGCGCGAATGGCCGCGTGAATATCGCGCCGCCGGTCGAGAATACCGTCAGCCCCGCGCTGCGCGACCTGCACCAGCGCTTGCAGCCCGTCCGCAGCCAGCTCACCACCGAGGAGGATCGCTTCGAGCTGAATTCGCTGATGGATCGGCTGATCGGGACGGCCGAGGTGCTCGAGCAGTTGCTCGAACAGCAGCAAGCCGATTGGGTCTACTGGCTCGAAGTCGGGTGGCACGGTCAAGCGCAGCTTGCCCGTGATGAGAGAAGCGAGCGCGTCGCCCCCCGCTCGGCCCGCATCACGCTGGCTGGCCGGCCCATCGACGTGGCCGATGTCCTCAAGGAGACGCTCTTCGGCAGCATCGAAAGCGTCGTGCTGACCAGCGCGACACTGCGCACCGGGCCGGAGGACGATTTCTTGTACGTCAAAGAGCGACTCGGCATCTCCGACACCGGCACGCTGGCTTTGGGCTCGCCGTTCGATTACGCGCGGCAGGCGACGGTCCATGTCGAGGCCGCGCTGCCCGATCCGAGCGATGCCGCCGCGTTCATCCCGGCCGCCTGCGACGCGATCGAGAAGTACATCCGCATGACCGACGGCCGGGCCTTCGTGCTCTTCACCTCGTACGACATGCTGCAGCGCTGCGCCGAGCGCTTGCAGAGTTTCTTCGACCAGCAGCAGATTTTGCTGATGGTGCAGGGCGCGGATCTGCCGCGCTCGCAGATGCTCGAAAAGTTCAGGCAGGACATCCGTAGCGTCATCTTCGGCACCGACAGCTTCTGGCAGGGCGTGGACGTGCCGGGCGAAGCGTTATCAAACGTGATCATCGTCAAGCTCCCCTTCGCCGCCCCCGACCGCCCGATTGTGGAGGCCCGCATCGAGCGCATCCGCCGCGAAGGCGGCAACCCCTTCATGGATTTCCAGATCCCCGAGGCCATCCTTAAATTCCGCCAGGGCTTCGGCCGCCTGATCCGCTCCCACGCCGACCGCGGCATCGTCGCCATCCTCGACCCGCGCGTCGTGCGCAAATCCTACGGCCGCGCGTTTCTCGATTCGCTTCCCGAATGCGAAGTGATTGTCCACCGGGATTGACGCCCTCTCCTTCCGCGAGGGAGAGGGTTAGGGTGAGGGTGGTTTCTGGTACCCGTCCCCCCATGCGAGGTAAACGTGCATCGACTCGCAAAAGTCCCAAGCCCCGGTAGGCGCGCGCGACAATAGCCCCCGGGTGAAACCCGGGGTACTCGTCGCCCCTCCCCAAACAAACCGCCCCAAGAGGGGCGGACGAAAACTACGTCAACCCGGCCCGGGTGAGGGCCCTTCTCTGGCTGCGTATAATCGCCACATGGACGTGCCGACCCATATGAATCAACTCCCGTACTGCGTCCAATGCGGCTCGAAACGGGTCGTGCGCCAGCGCGTCGCTGTGCGTTTGCGAAACGGCCGCGTCGTGCTCGCCGTCCAGGCGGATGTCTGCCTTGCTTGTGGAACTCGCTACTACGACGCGGCCGCAATGGACACGATCGAGCAGGCACGCTTCGGCAAATGAATGCGCCCGCGCGCGTCGCAACACCGAATCTGATGAACCGGCGCAAGCCATACTGGGAAATGACGACCGACGAGCTCGCCGAAGCGACGAAGCAGTTTGACGATCCAGACTGCAATCCCGCGGCCCTCAAGCCCACCGCGCACCAGCGTGCGCAGCTTCGGGCCTGGCAGCGCCAGCGCGCTGCGCAGCGCTCGACCGTGACCGTCGCGCTCGAACCCAAATTGATCGAGCAGGCCGATGAGTGCGCCGCCAGTCATGCGATGACGATGTCAGAGTTGATCTCCCGCGCGCTGCGCCGGGTTTTGCGAACCAAGCCAGCAGTCCCGCCCAGGCCACGCCGACCGCGCTCGGCCTGATCGCTCCTCCACCAATCACCAAGTGGGCGCGCGATAATAGCCCCGGGCGGAACTTGCTGGAACCCGTGGGTAGCGGTGTCTTCGTGAGAACAACCCGCCCTGAAATGGGCGGATGGACGCCTCGTTGAGCCGTGATCGCTGCGTAGATTCCTGGGGCTTTGAGAGCGTGCTGGCCTAATCGTGCAGTTGCTCGTCCGGTTGCACCTCGGGCGGGAACCTTTTCCACTTGCCCTTGGTTATTAAAACCCGGCGTTCGATGAGCATCATGTCTAGCTCGCCGGTCATGGCACGATCGGCATCTACGGGCGTCGATTCCTCTTTGAATTGCCTTATGAGCTCAAGAGCCTCCAGATCGGACACTTCCTTCTCGTGGCCGCGTTTCGGCGGGCATTTGTGCCTCCAGGAGGGGAGATACTTATCCCACAACTGCGTAACAACAAACGTCACGTCGGGTGGCGGCTCAGACGCAAAAGAGATGATGCCCCGCTGTTTCAATTCATCTGGTAGCCCGGAATAGTATCTGTCGAGGCGCATCAGGTCCGATTTGAGGGCGTGTCCGTCAATGAACGTCTGGGTGGCACCCAGGAAAAGTGGTACGACGCGGGCGTGCAGCCTGTCGTTAGATGAAAAGACCATGCAGAATGGAAGATAGTACAGATAGGCAATATCAATCTTATTGCTGGGCCGTTCGCGCGAGATTAGGTCCGCTGCAATTGCGAGAAAGAAAAACAGCTCAACTCCGAAAACGTATCGGAAGTATGGTGCAAATGCCGCAATCTGCGGCCGCCCTGCAGCGTTCCATCGACTCAGCGCGCGGCCCTGGATGTCCGGTGATGCTCCAAGAAGCCGAAGGCCAAATTGAAAGACATCTGCTTGATTTGGGCTGTCGATAAAAGCGTCCGCCATAGCTTTCGCGTCCGAAACGTTCTTAGGTTTAGCGTGCGTTAAGAATTGCCTCTGAAACCATTGATAGTGTGCGTCAAGAGAAGCAACTGACAACGCGCGTCGCCACTGTTTTGCAACGGTGCGCTCAACCTCCAGGAATTGCCCCGCCTGCCAACGGCGAAGTGCCTCCTCTTCCGGAGAGCGTTTGATTATGCATCCCAGTTGATCGCCAAGCTGCACTTCTTGGCGTACCGAAACAACGGGCCGACCATACCGCATGTCCACCGGTTGGACACCCAATAGCTCGCCAGCCATAAGGCTGGCGTGATGCACGTTTGCGCAGGAGGCAGCATCAGGGGTCTTATGTGCGAGAGCACCTACAGCTTGCTCAGGCGTGAGACCAGCCCGCACCTGCTTTTCGAGATCGGCTAGCGTCTCAATGAAAAACAACGGAGTAATATTGGTGATAAAGAAGTTGTCCAGCCAAACCGCCTCGTCTATGCTGAGGCTTTGAAGGGCTGACTTGTCGAATATGAGTGTCGGTCCCATCTATGGGCATCCTCTGCCACGTCAAGGCGTGCCGGTGCATGAGCCTGCGCTGGTCCGAATCCACGTCACGTGTGTCCACCTACTCACGACGTCCACATCGGAAATCGAAGTTTCTCCATTAGTTGCGGTCGAACCTTGCCGCTGAGCAAGAATCGGAGAAAGTCCGCGCCCTCCAACAGTCGAATCCCCTCAGCATCGGCCTTCTGCCAAGCCTGTTGTGTAAATCCAAACACCGACACGTAACAGAAGCGTGCGTCACCAGCATTTCGGTAGTCGTTCTCGATCTCCGGCCAATCTACCAGGCCCCCCTGATATCGTTTAACTTGCACGCGCCACATCTCTTCTCCCAACTCCCCGTGATCAAACCGAGCCTCGGCATCGATAATTGGATGATTCTTCCCGACGCGTCGCTCGTCTATCGACGCACCTTGGGCCTTCAAGTAATCCACCACCAGCCACTCCCAATCGCGCTCGTTCAGCGCTTCCGCACGGCGGAGCACTAGCGTTTGAAGTTGCTGGTAGGCAGACTGCAACTCAGCGTCTGGCGCGGCGACGACGTTAGGCATTTCGCCGCGCACAAGTTGATCCACTGTCGCGAACACGTCACCCATGTCCCAGAAGGACATTCGTGGACCCAACAATTTGCCCTTCAAAGTACCGTAGAAGTCTAGAATCGGGATCGCAGGAACGGGATATTCGACCCTACGATACAGCCAAATATCGGTTTCGTCGTCCAGTTCGAAATCTCGTCGCAGCGGTCCCGAGATCACCCGGCAAACTTGAACACGCTTGCCCGTGGGATTGTAATAAAGCACATAATCCTGCTCTTTGCATTCTTGGAAAAACCGGAACAACTGTCCGGTTGCGTTGCCGATCT
>DASXUA010000570.1:0-4509 GCA_036505095.1 Phycisphaerae bacterium | reverse complement strand
GCGCTCACCGCGAGAAATGCGACCAGCAGGCTGATCCACGCGGTGCCCGTCAGCCGGCGCAGCGCGCGGCGGTCCCGCGGTTCGAGATTGCGCTCGCCATACGGCCAGCCACGCTGCGTGAACAGACCATCGATCACGATCTTGCCCAGTGCGCCGCTGGCCAGTGCCGTTCCGATCACGGGGAACACGACGATCCAGCGGAGCAACGCAAAGAGCGCGAGGACCGGAACCCAGACGTAGCGTGCCGGCATGGTGAACGGCAACTCGAAACCGGTGTAGCGATACAAGACGAACAGCACGACCGCGCTCGCGGCGATCATCAGCGCCAGCGATACCCCGAACCCCAGACCGAATCGCACCAGAATGGCCGGCAAGGCCAAGGCGCTGGCGATCAGGCTCCAGGTGAGCATGTTGGCGGCGGCATCGGATTGACGCACTGCATCCGAGATGGCCAGCATGCGAACGGCCGGCAAGTCGTAGTGAAATCCGCATTCGGGACAACGGCGCGTAATCAGCCCGCGCAGGTTGTAGCCGCAGGACGGGCAGTGTGCGTCGACGGATGGCTCTATGGCGCTCTTCATGGCTGAATCGCGCCAGACGGATATCCTATCTCTTCGATGGACGGGATGTCTTCCTGCCGCGGGGTGTCGACCGCGGCGTAGCCAGTCCGTCCGGCAGAGTTTCGGCTTCGGCCGGCGAGAGTGCAGCAATGGGCCCGATCCAGTGCATCTCCGCCTCGTCGAGATGGCGCGTGAGCACGTTCCACAAGCGTTTCTGGCGCTCAGCATAGGTCATCCGGTTGAAATCCGGGCTCACAATATAGCCCACGATCGACTGGTCTCGACGGTCGATATGCAGGTGGCGCCTCAGATCGCTGAATTCCCGACGCAGAAGCCTGACTAACTTGGTGTCAACCGTTGCCATGCGAATAATTCTTTGCGGTGCACAAAACTCGCGGATTCCAGCACGCGCTTCGCGCTATACCGCATTATAGCATCGCCGCCGCCCTTGATCCCGCGAATGATCCCAAGCCGCCGCAGATGACCAAGGAAGGCTGCTCTCGATTGATAGCGCAGGTCGTTCCGCCACACCGCGACCAACAAATTCCATCGCTCACATCCAGCTTGCGTCAGAAGCGTGTCTCGGAAGCTTCGCGGGCATTTCGAAAGCCACGCGGACAGATCATGGCGCGCGTCGTGGGTCGGAACCAAATGCAAGGCCAGGGCTTGGAGCATGCATTCGACAGAAAGACCGGCCAGATACGTCGCCATCACCCAGTCTGAACCGCCGGCGGCGCGTACGGCGGCCGCCAATCGCTCGGCCGATGCCGCAAAGAGCACGTTCGGGCGATGGGAAAGGCCGACGGGCTTAGCCATGCAAATGGTCCCGGAGGTAGTTCAAGCACCCCACTTTCGGGATACGAATCTGGGCGGCTGTGTCGCGGTCGCGGACCGTGACGGTGCCGTCTTCCTTCGTCTGGCCGTCAATGGTGAAGCAGAAGGGCGTGCCGGCTTCGTCCATGCGCGCGTAGCGCTTGCCAATCGACTGCTTGGGATCGAATTGCACCGCGTAGTGCTGGCGGATTTCGCGGAAGATCGGCTCGGCCAGTTCTGGCAAACCATCCTTCGCCACCAGCGGGAAGACGGCGGCCTTGATGGGTGCCAGCCGCGGATGGAACTTGAGAAACTCGGGACTGGCGCGCTCGGGATCGTGGCTGTAGGCCTCGCAGATAATGGCCAGCGTGAAGCGGTCGGCGCCGGCTGAGGGCTCGATGACGTGCGGCACATAGCGCTCGCGCGTCTCGTCATCGAAATACGCGAATGCGTTTTCGTCGCCCTTGGCGAACTTGCCGTGTGCCTTGAGGTCGAAGTCGCCGCGGTGCGCAACACCTTCGAGCTCCTGCGGCTCAGCGCTGAACGGAAACAGGTACTCGATATCGGTTGTGCCGCATGAGTAATGCGCCAGTTCCTCCTTGCCCTGCTCGCGCGGGCGGAGCTTGGCCGACTTGATACCGAGGTCGGTGTACCACTTGATGCGCACGTCGCGCCAGAACTCGTACCACATGCGCGAGCTGTTCGGATGACAGAAGAACTCGATCTCCATCTGCTCGAACTCGCGCGAACGGAACGTGAAGTTCCGCGGGTTGATCTCATTGCGAAACGCCTTACCCATCTGGGCGATGCCAAAGGGGATCTTCACGCGCGTGGAATCCAATACGTTCTTGTAGTTGGCGAAGATGCCCTGGGCAGTTTCGGGTCGCAGATATACCTTGGCCGCTTCGTCACGCACCGCGCCGGTAGAGGATTCAAACATCAAATTGAAGTCGCGCGGCTCGGTAAGCTGACATTTGTCGTGTTGCCCGGCCATTCGGCTGGGCTTGAGGGGGCACGGAGTGTCCTTCACTTGGTCCGCGCGAAACAGTCCTTTACAGCCCTCCGTTTTGCACGACACCATCGGGTCTTTAAATCCAGTGATGTGGCCGCTGGCCTCCCAGACCTTTGGATTCATGATGATTGAGCAATCGACGCCGACCATCGACAGCTCCTTGCCATCCGGACCGAGAGGCGGGTGCGCGACCATGTCGTGCCACCAGGTATCTTTGATATTCTTCTTGAGCTGCGCGCCGAGCGGGCCGTAGTCCCAGAAGCCGCTGATGCCGCCATAAATTTCCGATGAAGGAAAGATAAACCCGCGCCGCTTGCAGAGCGCGACGATTCTTTCCATCACTTCGGGCTGGTGCGTCGTTGCCATGAGGTCTCCTTCCCGATTGCGGGTGCCGAGCCGAATGCTGGTGCGAGAATCTTTCTCGCACCCACCGCCGGGGCCGCGTTTTTACCATATCGCGCCCCGGCGAACAAAGGATCGCTCGTTCAGAACCGCGACCGTAAGGGAGCGCGCGTGGGCTTCCGCACGCGAGCCT
Source organism: Phycisphaerae bacterium (assembly GCA_036505095.1). Classification (GTDB taxonomy): domain Bacteria; phylum Planctomycetota; class Phycisphaerae; order UBA1845; family UBA1845; genus DASXUA01. Next base: position 1,589 of record DASXUA010000570.1, on the reverse strand, counting down.
GCGCCAATGAGCGCCGACGACGCTCGCTCACGCTCGCGGTTCTGAACCGCGGCACCATTGAATGTATCGCCGCGCGGCTGTAGGCTTCCTGCGGCGCATGCATTCAGCTTCAACATAGCGCCGGAGGTGGTGCGTGAATCCAACTCGCCGCCGTTTTCTGGAGAGCCTGGCCGGCTTCCCGCCAGCCCTCATCATCGGCCGATTGCTCAATGACGCGCTGCCGCGCGTGCTGGCGGCTCAAACCGCCGTGCGCGGCCGCTCGCCGGATCAGGTCGCGGCCGACGAGGATTATTGGCGCGAGATTCAGCAGGCCTTCGCGGTCGATCGCAGCATCATCAATCTCAACAACGGCGGCGTTAGTCCGTCGCCGCGCGTCGTGCAGGACGCCCTGCGGCGGCACCTGGAATTCACCAACAATGTGCCGGCCTACAACATGTGGAAGGTGCTCGAGCCGCAGATCGAAAGCGTCCGCCGCCAGCTTGCCCGCGCCTTCGGGTGCGATCCCGAGGAGCTGGCCATCACGCGCAACGCCAGTGAGGCCCTGGAAACCTGCCTGCTGGGAATCGACTTGAAGGCCGGCGACGAGGTGCTCACCACCACGCATGACTATCCGCGCATGCTCACCGCCCTGGATCAGCGCGCCCGCCGCGAGGGCATTGTCGTCCGGAAAGTTCCTTTTGACACGCCGGTCAAATCACGCGCCGACCTGGTGCGGCTCTTCGAGCAGAACATCGGGCCCAAAACGCGCGCCATCCTGGTTTGTCACATCACGAACCTGACCGGCCAAATTTTCCCGATCCGCGACATCTGCCGCCTGGGCCGCGAAAGCGGCATCGAGGTCATCATCGACGGCGCGCATGCCTTCGCCCATTTCCCGTTCACGCGCGATGACTTGGAGTGCGACTACTACGGCACATCGCTGCACAAGTGGCTGTGCGCCCCGATCGGCACCGGGTTCTTGTACGTGCGCAAGGAGAAGATCGGGCGTCTATGGCCGCTAATGGCCGCGCCGCCGGCCATGAACGCCGATATCCGCAAATATGAGGAAATCGGCACGCACCCGGCCGCCAATCACAACGCCATCGCCGAGGCCCTCACGTTTCACGAGGGGATCGGTCCCGAACGCAAGATCGCACGCCTCAGATATCTGCGTGATCGCTGGATGAAGCGGCTCGATGGCCAGCCGAAAGTCACGCTGCGCACCAGCTTCGATCCGGCCATGTCGGGCGCGCTGGCGAACATCGCGCTCGAAGGCATCGACGAATCCAAGCTCTCCGACCAGCTTTGGGACAAGTACCGGATTCTCGTCACGCCAATTGCTCACGAGGAATGCCGCGGAATTCGCGTGACCCCCAGCGTCTACACGACCCTGGGCGAGATCGATCAGTTCAGCGAAGCCCTGGAGCGCGTCCTGCGCCGCGGCCTGCCTACGTGAGGGCTGGCCTGCATCGGCTATCGCCCATTGCCCACCCCGACCACGGTCACGCAATCCGTCGACGCGAAGGCCGTGCCGCTGAATAGATTTCCCGTCAGCACGAGCGGGATGACCGCTCCCTGTGGCGGATTGCTCAGTTGCAGCAGTGCCGCGA
>DASXUA010000569.1:0-5246 GCA_036505095.1 Phycisphaerae bacterium | reverse complement strand
CTGCGGACTTATTCGTGCATGGAATTGGCGGAGCAAAATACGATGTGATCACCGACGGGCTCATGCGACGCTATTATGGGTTCGAGCCGCCCGAGATCGCCTGCGTCTCGGCCACCCTTCGCCTGGATTTGCCGGTGCCCGCGGTGGATGAAGGTGACTTGCGGCGCGCACAGTATCAATTGCGCGATCTGCGTTGGAACCCGCAACGGCACCTGCACGGCGACGGTCCGCTGCGCGATTGGGTTGGCCAGCGCCAGCAGGCGGTTGACGAAGCCGAGCGGCTGCGGACGAGCGCGGCGGATCAGCATGAGCGCCGCCGGGCCGTCTTCAACCGCATCCGCGAGATCAATACGCGGATGCTGGCGCTTTGCCCTGGCGAATTGCAGGCCGCGCAAGACACCGTCGACGAAATTCAGGCCGCCTGCCGCACGGCCGCGCTGGCACGCGACCGTGAGTTCTTCTTCGCCCTCTTCGCGCCCGACGCGCTGCACCTGCTCGTCGAACGCCTGAGCCAGCGCGCGAGCCGTGTGGGACTCAGAGATCCTGAGGATCCGAGGCGCGCCTAATCAACGCTCCCTCAGTTTCTCAGTCACTCGGAGTCAAACGCGCGCCTAGCGGCGCGCGCGGGACCGCCTGAAGGCCAGCAGCGTCCCGATTCCCAGCAGCGCCAGACTGGACGGTTCCGGCGTGAAGCCCGAGTCAGTCAAGGCGGTTCCGTACTGGAAGAACACGTGCGTGATCTGCGTCGACGGATCGAAACCGTCCGGCAGTCCGGAAAGCGTGAATACCACCTCGTTCTTAATCAACGCGTTCGCGCCGGTTACGGCGGCGTTGCCGGTGGCCGGATCGTCGCCCGCCGAAGTGATGCCGTACTGGATCCCATCGGGCGAATCCGGACCTTGAAGATTGGTGCCCGGAAACAGATCGGGCGGGCCGAAGAGATCGAAACCGGCAGAGCTGATCCCGCGACTCGCACCCAGGGGCGCGCCGGAAAGGCCCTGCCTATAGGCCCATTCCCCGCCCACGACGTTGCCGGGGTCAGTCCCGCCGAAAAACACCACCGCGCCCGGCCCCAGCACGGCACTGACCGGCACCAGCGTGGGGCTCGCACCCACGGTGTCGAAGAACAGCGCCGTCAGAATATCGCTCGGAACCTGCGCATCCACGGGTGACGTATTCGTCAGGGTCACAATCAGGTTGCTGCCCGAGACATCGAATTCAGCCGAGGCTGCCAGGCTTCCCAACGAACCACTGCTGACCAGAGGAACCGCCTGCGCGGAAGGAATCTTCCACAGCCCGGCGTACGCCAATGACACCGCGAGAAACCACCCCAAATTCGAACGCATGGAATTTCCTCTCCTGTTCCTTTCGCCCGCAGCGGCGCTCACCGTGCGGGACGCCCCCGGCACCGGTCGCGCGGCGAACGCACGTCACCGCGCGGACTGGACCGCCCGTGTTTCACGGGTTTTCCGCCGAAAATGCTCACCCGGCGGTGTTAACGATCTTGATGCACGACTTCGCGGGAGAATGCCCCGGCGAAAGGATTCCCCTTCCCCTACGCAACGAGACTGCTCAGTTTAGCCCGCGACCTCGGGCGCAGTCAAGTCGTGAACCCAAACTTGCGCGCGGATGTTTCCGACATGAGGCGGCGGCTAACGTCCGCGAACGAATCCGTTGTTTGCGCAGATACGACGCACCCATTTATCGGGCCGCGGCGCGAATCGGCTGAGCGGAATATCGTTAGCGATCTCTCACGACCGGCGACGGCGGCGCGAAACCAACAGCGCACCCGCGCCAAGCGCCAACAGCGCCAGAGATGCCGGTTCGGGCACGCCGAAGCCCGGCTCGTCGAAGGCCGTGCCGTACTGCCAGAATACGTTGGTGATCTGCGTTGCAGGATCGAAGCCGACCGGCAACCCTGAAAGCGTAAACACGACCTGGTTGTGGATCAGGGCATTGTCTCCGGTAACGGCCGCATTGCCTATGGCGGGATTGTCCCCCGCGGATGTGATGCCGTATTGGATGCCGTCCGGCGATACGGGTCCCTGCAGATTCGTTCCAGGGAACAGGTTCATCGGTCCAAAGAAATCGAAACCCGCAGAACCGAATCCGCGATCCCCTCCGCCAGGCGCGCCCGAGAGTCCGGCCGCATATGCCCATTCACCGCCCACAACATTGCCGGGATCCGTCCCGCCAAAGAAAACCGTCGAGGCGCCGCCCAATACCGCGCTGTCAGGGGTCAGTGTGGGGTTGGCGCCGGTAATATCGAAAAAGAGCGCCGTCAGGATATCAGCCGGAACCAAGGCATCGACCGGTGAAGTGTTCGTCAACGTAACGATCAGATCGCTACCCGACGCGGTGAATTGCGCCGACGCCGAGAGCGTTCCCGAAGAACCGCTTACGCTCAAGGGGCTCGCCAGCGCTCGCTGAACCGAGCCGCAACCCAGCAGAATGACGACCAGACCGAAGGTGCACCACAGTCTCGATTTCATCGTTCCCTCCATCCATAAATCGACTACCCAGGGCTGAAAACGCCGGCAGCCCGTGAGCGGTCTAGCCACAACGCGCGCACCAAACTGCACGCGCTCCGCGACGACCAGTTTCCAATCCGTCAGTACGAGGAGTTAACCCAGACGACAGGTTCTCCCCTCTCCTCCTAGAGCATCAGGAATTTACCCTATGGGGGGTCGGTAGTCAAGTCCCGTAATTACGGGCGGAGCAGGGCGGAGGCGCGGTAGGCGCGTGTACCTCCATCGCCACCACCGTCACGTCATCCCGCGGGTGCAGCGACCCGGCTTCTTCGTTAATGTCCGCATTCAGCTTACGGATAAGTTCGGCGGCGGGGGCCGCCGCCGCCCCGTCGAAGATGGCCCGATAATAGGCAACCGGATCGCTGTGATAGCGTTCCGGAGCGTAGGCCAATTCCAGTCCGTCCGTGTAAAGGATAAATTTTTCTCCCGGGCGCAATTGTACCTGCCGCGTGGGGAAGTCCTCGCCGCGGAAAACACCCAGCAGCCCGCCCTGCGTGTGAAGCTCCGTCACGCCGCCGTCTTCATCGACCAGCAGCGGATGCGGATGCCCGGCGCGCGCGAAGCGCAGCACCAGGGTCTCCAGGTTCAGAAGGCAGTAGCAGCCGGTGACGAACTGGCAGCGTGGTAGGGTCTGGCCCGCGAGGGCATCGTTCAGCAGCGCGAGTGTTTCGGACGGCTCCAGTAACTCGTAGCCGTCGGGACGAATTCGTTTGGTCGTCACCGCGCGTTTGATGAACATGGTGAGCAGGGCGGCCGCCATGCCGTGACCGATGGCGTCCACCACGTAAAAGGCTACATGCGATTCGTCCACGCGGACGATGTCATACAGATCGCCCGAAACCCACGAGGCCGGCCGATACAGTGCTGCGAACGTCACCGGCCCGATGGGTCCCAGATGCTGGGGCAAGAAGTCCCGCTGCAGGCGACCCGCCAGGCGCATTTCTTCATCCACCTGCGCGAAGTACTCATTGAGCCGCTTTCCGAGGCGCTGCATGTTCGCCAATTCCCGGTCCATGCGTTGCAGCGATCCGCGGAAGCGATCGATGGTCGCCAGGCGTCCGCGCAACTCGTCGAGCGTCACGTTCGGCGGAACTGTGTCGATCAACGAGTCATCCTCGCCGACCAGACTTGAATTCTCGGTGAGCAGAATGGCGGCCAAACGGTACACGTGGATGGCACGCATCAGCCTACCGAAGGATTGATCCGCGCGCGGATGTCCGAATGGATCGGCTGGTACGGGCAGAATCACCGCGTCCGTTCCGCCTTGCTGGATCCACTCGGCCGCCGCATCGTATTGATCGATGGCGTGGATGCGCCAATCGGGCCGCCTGAGCTGCTGGCTCAGGTTCGGCAATTCGCCCGCCGGATCGATCAACAAGACCTGCATGCCGTAGCGTCCGAAAAGTCCTGGCGCGCCGTCCCGGCGCGCCGAGAATCCCCGGCCCGTCGGACCGCGCCATTCCTAAGGGAAATCGGCAATTCGCAAGCGCCAGTGAATATGCAATTCGCGGTTTATCAGACGTGGGCTCAGCGCGCGTTCTGCAGCACCGTAGCGGGTATCTCGAACGTATCGCCGCGCGCGATGCCGAGACGATTGAACACGCCCGCATTGACCTCCAGGGCGAAGCGGTAGGGCGCACCGGGTTGATAGTTGCTCTCGTCGTAGGGCCGCATGGTGAGAATCCGCACAATCTCCCCATTGGACCGGATAAAGGCGATGTCCAGCGGAATGCCCGTGTTCTTCATCCAGAAGCCCGCGTTGGCCGGCTGGTCGTTGGGAAACACGAACAGCATGCCGCGCTCGACGCCAGTCGACGGAGGCGTCATCTGATCGGCCGTTACGAACATCAGGCCGCGTTGGCGCTCGGCCTCATCGTCGGCGATCCAGGATTCAAAATCGTGGCCCTTCGCGCGGACCGTCACTTTGCCCATGGTATCCAGAGGATTGCGGGTTTTGGGAGCACAATCGCAACCGCTGCCCACCAGGCTGCCCAGCAGCAGCGCCACGCCAGTGCGCGTCACCCGCGCTGGGCGCCCGCGCTTACGGATCGAATGCTGTGGTGTTCGCAAACTCAGCATGATGGGTCTCCGCGGTCCCAACTGGAGCGCACCGCGCGCCGGTAGTGCCGCCGCGTGTACAGGATATCGTAGAGCGCCAGCCCGCACAACCACAGCACACCCAGCAGGATCAGAATCCAGAGGATCAAATAAGCGCGTGGAGCTTGGCGCGCATCCAGATAGTTGACCCCGATGAAGAATGCGACCGCCAGCAGGCCGCAGAGCGCCGCTCCGAGGGCGCGCCATGGCCGCCGATGGGCAACGGCGGACTCGGCCCCGGCGCGCCGGACGGCGCTCAGCAGATACCACGCGGCGCAGCCCAGCCCGAGCGCGCTGATCAGACCGGAGATCACCAACCGTAAGGCAATCGGATTCAAACGCGACTCCGATTCCGCCCGGCGATTCACGGCCGCTATCCGCGCGCCGTGCTGAGCTGCGCCGCGGCGGCCTGGTCCACAAAGAAGATCAGCTCTCCATCCGTCGGCCGCGCGCCCTGACTCGGCAGGCGCTGCAGATCGGGCGGACCTTCGAGCACGTCACGCAAGATCGAGGCCTTGCTCCCGCCAGTAATCAGGAACACCACCCGCGCCGCGGCATTAAAGATCGGGTAAGTCAGCGTGAGCCGCCATGCGTTCAGCTTGGGCACAAAGTTGGCCA
>DASXUA010000568.1:0-10195 GCA_036505095.1 Phycisphaerae bacterium | reverse complement strand
TCGCTGCTTTCCTCGATTGGTGTCGAAACCATCGAGGCCCTGCTGCACCTGCCGCGTGCCGGATTAGCCGCGCGTTTCGATCCGCAGCTCCTGCAGCGGCTCGATCAGGTTTTGGGCGTTGCGCCCGAGCCGCTGGTGGCCTATGAGCCCCAGCGGGCCGTCTCGGTGCGGATGCAATTCGCGCCCACGCAGCGGCGTGAGGTGCTGCACGAAGCCGTCCGGCGAACATTGGCCGTTTTCTGCGAGAAACTCGCGCGGCAGGTCCAGGGCGTGCGGCAACTTTTCCTGACTTTTTATTGCGAATGGCGAATTGCCGATTGCGAAAGGAACCCTCATCAATCCGAAATCCGCAATTCGCCATTTGCAATCGAGATAAATCTCTCCCGTGCCTCGCGTTCGTTCACCTACTGGGAAAAGCTGGTGCGGGCGCGGCTTGAGGCCGTGCAACTGCCCGCGCCCGCGCGGGCCGTCAGCGTGTGGGCGCTGCATATCGAGCCGCTGGATGATGAACAGGACGAGCTCTTCGATACCGACCGCCAGGATGCGCGGCAGCTCGCGGAGTTGGTCGACCGGCTGACGGTTCGGCTCGGTCCGCGGGCACTCGCGCAGGCGCAGCTCGTCAGCGAGCATCAGCCGGAACGGGCGTATCGCTATGCGGCGGGGTTCAGGGTTCCCGCCACGGCGGGCAGGCAGGCCGCAGATCCGCCGAGGCGGAGTTCAGGGTTCAGTCTGAAATCCGCAGTCCGCAATCCGCAATCCGCAATGATCCTCCAAGGCATTCGCCCGTTGCGGCTGATCGATCCGCCGCGCGCCATCGCCGTCTCCGCGCTTTTTCCGGAGGGTCCGCCCGTCCAGTTCCAGGATCGCGCCGGTCAGCACATCGTGGCATGGTGCGAAGGTCCCGAACGAATCGAGACGGGCTGGTGGCGCGGGCCGTACGTGCAGCGCGATTACTATCGCCTCGTCGACCAGACCGGCCGGCGCTTCTGGATTTTCCGACAGCTGCATGATCGCTCCTGGTATCTGCATGGCTGGTTCGATTGAGAGGGTTCAGGGTTCAGGAAGTAAAGGTAAGCAATCTCAGATTTGAAAATCTGAAATTTGAAATCTGAAACTGCACCATGCCCGAGCAACCACCCAAAAAGCGTCGAAGCAATCCCACAGGAATCGATTCCGGTTTCCAATCGGAAATTGGAAATCGGAAATCGGAACTTCCCTTCCTGAACCCTGAACCCGGAACCCTGAACCCTACGTACGCGGAGCTGAACTGCAAGACGAACTTCTCGTTCCTGCGCGGCGCGTCGCATCCGGATGAATTGGTCGAGCAGGCGGTGGCGCAGGGCCATGCCGCGCTGGCCATCACTGATATCGACACGCTCGCCGGTGTGGTGCGCTTTCATGCGGCGGCCAAGCCACAGCAATTCAAAGTGCTGATCGGGGCCGAGCTGCACCCGCTCGACGCACCGCCCATCTGCCTCTACGCCATGAATCGCAGCGGGTATGGACGGCTGGCGCGCATCATCACTCAGGGCCGCCTGCGCTGCCGGAAGGGCGCGTGTGAAATCCATTTCGATGACATCGCCGAAGGGGCTGAGGGACTGATCGGCATGGTCGTAGATGATTTCCGATTGCCGATTTCCGATGGCCGATTCGAAAGGAAGCATCGCTGCCAATCGGAAATCCTTCGCTATCGCGAAGTCTTCGGCGATCGGCTCTATCTGGGTGCCGCGCTCCACGGCGGTCCGGATGACGCGCGCGATCTCGCGGCCCGCGCTGAACTGTCGCGCCGCACGCGCGTGCCGTTGGTAGCGCATAATGACGTACACTATCACGCGTCCGAGCGGCGCTTCCTGCAGGACGTGCTCACCTGTATCCGCGAAAAATGCACCCTGGACGAGGCCGGCACGCGGCTGTTCGCCAACGCCGAACGGCATCTGAAAGCGCCACAGGATATGCAGCGCCTGTTCTGGCACGATCCCGACGCCGTGGCGCGCACGCTCGAAGTTGCCGGCCGCTGTACCTTCACTCTTGACGAGCTGCGCTATGAATATCCCCAGGAATTGTGTCCGCCCGACCAGACACCGATGCAGTACCTCACCGAGTTGACATGGGCGGGCGCCCGCGAGAAATTGCGAACTGCGAATTGCGAATTGCGGATTGTTTCGGGCGACACGGATTCAATCCGCAATTCGCAATCCGCAATCCGCAATCAAGAGGTCCCGCCTAAGATTCGCGCCCTGATCGAACACGAGCTGAAGCTCATCGAAGAGCTGCGTTACGAAGCTTATTTCCTGACCGTCTGGGACCTGGTGCGGTTTGCCCGTTCGCGCGGCATCCTGTGCCAGGGGCGCGGCAGTGCGGCCAACTCGGCGGTGTGCTATTGTCTGGGCATCACTTCGGTTGATCCCGAAAGGATCGACCTGCTCTTCGAGCGTTTTGTCAGCCGCGAGCGCAATGAGCCGCCGGATATTGATGTGGACTTTGAACACGAACGGCGCGAGGAGGTCTTCCAATATATCTATGAGAAATACGGCCGCGAGCGGGCCGGCATCACGGCCGAGGTCATCACCTATCGTCCGCGCTCGGCCGTACGCGACATCGGCAAGGCGCTCGGGCTTTCGCTGGATCGCGTCGATATCTTGGCCAAGCGGCTCGATTTCTGGAGCACCGCTGCCTTGCCAGCCGAGAGTCTACGCGAAGCCGGCCTGGATCCCGCCGAGCGCACCGCACAGATGCTCATCGGGCTGGTCTCGCAGATTATGGGATTCCCGCGGCACCTCTCTCAGCACGTCGGCGGATTTGTGATGACGCGCGGTCCGCTGTGTGAGCTGGTTCCCATCGAAAATGGCGCCATGCCAGGCCGGACCTTCATAGAATGGGACAAGGACGATATCGACGAGTTGGGCATCCTGAAAGTGGATTGTCTGGCACTCGGCATGATGACGGCGATCAGCAAATGTCTGAAACTCGTGAATGTTGAGGGCGGGGCGTTGACGCTCGACACCATCCCGCCTGAAGACCAGGCCGTCTACGACATGATCTGCGCCGCCGATACTGTCGGAGTGTTTCAGATCGAGAGCCGCGCGCAAATGAGCATGCTGCCTCGGCTGCGTCCGCGCTGCTTTTACGATCTGGTGATCGAGGTGGCGATTGTGCGTCCGGGGCCAATTCAGGGCGGTATGGTGCATCCGTATCTGCGTCGGCGCAACGGCGAGGAAGCGGTGGCCTATCCTTCGCCGGATATCGAAGCCGTATTAAAGAAGACGTTGGGGGTGCCGCTCTTTCAGGAGCAGGCCATGCGGCTGGCGGTAGTGGCGGCCGGTTTCACCCCGGGCGAAGCCGACCAACTGCGCCGCGCGATGGGCGCCTGGCGGCGCAGCGGTGTGATCGAGAAGTTTCGCATCAAGCTGCTTACCGGCATGAAAGCCAATGGCCTGCCGGAGGAGTTCGCGCAGCGCTGCTTCGAGCAGATCAGCGGCTTTGGTGAATACGGCTTTCCCGAAAGCCACGCGGCCTCGTTCGCCCTGCTGGTGTATGTATCCGCCTGGCTCAAACATTACTACCCGGCCGAGTTCTGCGCTGCCCTGCTCAACAGCCAGCCGATGGGTTTCTACGCTCCCGCGCAGCTCGTGCGCGATGCCATCCAGCACGGGGTCGAGGTGCGCCGCGTGGATGTGAATTTCAGTGAGTATGATTGCACGCTGGAGAAGATTGCGAACTGCGAATTGCGAATTGCGAATTGCCACACGGACGACGCCCAGTCTTCAATCCGCAATTCGGCTGTCCGCTTGGGCTTGCGGCAGATCAAGGGCATCTCGGCCGCGAAAGTCACGCCCGTCGTGGAGGCGCGCCAAGCCGGCGGAGCCTTCGGCAGCATCGAGCAGGTCGTGCGCCGCTCGGGCGTTTCGCGCGCGCTGCTGGCGCGGCTGGCGGCCGCGGATGCGTTCCGCTCACTCGGCCTGGACCGACGCGCCGCGCTGTGGCAGGTGCTGTCGATCGAGGACGCGCCGCTGCCGCTCTTCGCCGATCTGGAGCGAACTGAGGCACCGGCGCCGCTGCCGCCGCAATCGCTGGCCGAGCAGGTGGTTCACGATTACGACACGGTGGGTCTGTCGCTGACCGCGCACCCGATGTCGCTGTTGCGCGAGGAACTGAAAGCAGTGAACGTCACGCCGGCCGCCGAGCTGCGCAAGTTGCGGCCGGGTATGCACGTGCGTGTCGCCGGGCTGGTCCTGGTGCGTCAACGGCCCGCAACAGCCGCAGGCATCCTCTTCATCACGCTGGAGGACGAAACCAGCATCGCCAATTTGATTATCCGCCCGCAGGTGTACGAGCGCCATCGCATTGCCGCGCGCACCGCTGTGGCCTTGATAGCTGACGGACGGATTGAGCGCCAAGGCGCGGTCATTCACATCCAGGCGGCGCATCTAACCGACCTGTCCGAGCGCTGGATCCGCTTGCGCTCGGCCGCGCGCGACTTTCATTGACCGCCAGCCGGGTGGCACGGGCAAGCAAACGAACGCTTGCCCATGCCACTCGCGGCAAGATTTCACAGGCCCCTTGCATTGCATGCGCGGTTCAACCATGCTTTCGAACCGGAACCGATCGCCGATCCCGCGATCATCCAGGGAGCCGAGCCTATGTCAGGGACGACGTTTGTCCATCTGCACGTTCATACGCATTACAGCCTGCTGGATGGGGCCACGCGGATCGATGCGCTGATGCAGCGCGTCAAGCAGCTTGGCATGCCGGCCGTGGCGCTCACCGACCACGGCAATTTGTTCGGCGCCATTGAGTTTTATCAGGCAGGTGTAAAAGCTGGCGTGAAACCGATCATCGGCTGCGAGATGTACATGGCCCCCGGTGACCGCCGCGCGAAAGAGGCCGGCCGGATGAAAGAGGCCAGCTATCACCTCCTGCTGCTGGCCATGAACCTCGAGGGCTATCGCAATCTGCTGAAGCTGGCCAGCATCGCCTATCGCGAGGGCTTCTACTACAAGCCGCGCATCGACAAGGCGGTTCTGCGGGAGTTCTCCGGCGGCCTGCTGTGCACCAGTACCTGCCTCGGCGGCGAAATCCCGCAGGCGCTCGTCAGCCGCAATCGGGCGGCGGCCGAGGAAGTCGCGAAGACTTATCTGAGCATTTTCGGACCGGAGCGCTTCTTCATCGAGCTGCAGGATCACAAACTTCCCGAGCAGACGCTGATCAACCCCGAGTTGATCGACATGGCCGAGAAACTGGGCGTCGCCACGATTGCCACGAACGACGTGCATTACCTGGACGCTGACGACGCCGAGGCGCACGACGTGCTCTGCTGCATCAGTACCGGCAAGCTGCAGTCGGAGCCGGACCGTTTCAAGTTCCCCAACGGCGAGTTCTATCTCAAGACGCCCGAGCAGATGGCCAGCCTCTTCGCCGCATACCCCGATGCACTGGCCAATACGCTGCGCGTCGCGGACCTATGCGATCTATCGCTGGATTTCTCGAAGCGCTACGCACCGGTGTACGCCGTCCCCGGCGGCAAGTCGCCCGACGATTATCTGCGCGAGTTGGTCTTCCAGGGGGCAGCCGGAAAATACCCCGAGGTTACGCCTGAGCTGCGCGAACGGATCGATTATGAGCTGAGCGTCATCGCCAGCAAGGGCTTTTCCAGCTATTTCCTGATCGTCTGGGATTTCGTGCGCTTCGCGCGGACCCGTGGCATTCCCTGCGGGGCGCGCGGCAGCGGCTGCAGCAGCGTAGTGAGCTACTGCTTGGACATCAGCGCGCCCGATCCCCTGCGCTACGGGCTGTACTTCGAGCGTTTCATGGACCCCGACCGCAACGAGATGCCCGACATTGACGTGGACATCTGCGAAGCCGGCCGCACGCGCGTCATCGAATACGTCCGCGAGAAATACGGCCACGTCGCGCAGATCATCACGTTCGCCACGCTCAAGGCCAAGGCGGCCGTCAAGGATGTCGCCCGCGTGATCGGCATGGACTTCAATGCGGCCACCGAGCTGACCAAGCTCATTCCCAATGAGCTGAAGATGACCATCGAGCGAGCGCTGGAGCAGGAGCCCGAGCTGCGCACGCGCTACCAGAATGACGAGCAGGTGCATCGCATCGTAGATATCGCGCGCCGCTTGGAAGGGCTCTCGCGACATGCGGGCGTACACGCGGCCGGTATCGTGATCGCCGATCAACCGCTCGACATGCTGCTCCCGCTATACAAGCCGCCGGGCGAAGACCAGGTCGTCACGCAGTACGACGGCAACACGGTCGAAAAAGTCGGGCTGCTCAAGATGGATTTCCTCGGCCTGCGCACGCTGACGACGCTGGAGCGCGCCCGCCAGCTCACGCAATGGGGTGGCATGGGCAAGCAGCCTCACCGCTTGCCCGTGCTGGATGGCGAGTTGTACGGGCAAGCAAACGACCGCTTGCCCATGCCACCCCAGATTGATCTCGACCATCTCGATTGGGCTGACCAGCGCGTTTACGAGTTGTTCGCCCGCGGTGAGACGATGGGCATCTTTCAGTTCGAATCGGGCGGCATGCGCGACGTGATCATGAAGATGCGGCCCAACCGCATCGAGGACCTGATTGCGGCCAACGCGCTCTATCGACCGGGGCCGATGAACTACATCGATGCCTACATCGCCCGCAAGCACGGCGAGGCATGGCAGACGCCGCACCCGATCATGACCGAGGTCCTCGAAGAAACCTACGGCATCATGGTCTATCAGGAGCAGGTCTCGCGGTTGGTCAATCGCCTGGGCGGGATCGAGCTGAAGCGCGCCTTCCGATTGGCCAAGGCGATCAGCAAGAAAAAGACCGACATGATCGAGGCCGAACGCGGCCCGTTTATCGAAGGCTGCTTGAAGAATGGCCTGACGCGCGAGACGGCCAACCAGATCTTTGAAGACATCCTGCGCTTCGGTGGTTATGCCTTCAACAAGGCGCACTCGACGGGTTATGCGCTGGTGGCCTTCCAGACCGCGTACATGAAGACCTATCACGCGGTCGAGTTCATGGCCGCGCTGCTGACGTTCGAGATGGGCGACACCGACAAGATCGTCGAATACATCGAGGAGTGCCGCCGCATGCGCATCCCGGTGCTGCCGCCGGATGTCAACGAGTCGGATGTGGATTTCACGGTTGTGAGGGTTCAGGGTTCAGGGTTCAGGGTTCAGGATTCAGAAGACCTCGCGCCGCCGCTGCGCGAATCGGAAATCGGAAATCCCGCCGCGGCGGGTAAACTGCAATCGGAAATCAATCCGCAATCCGCAATTCGCAACCCGCAATTGAAGGCCATCCGCTTCGGACTGGCCGCCATCAAGGGTGTCGGCGAAAAGGCTGTCGAAACGATCGTGGCCGAGCGGCTGCGCGGCGGGGCCTTCAAGAGTCTATTCGATTTCTGCGAGCGCCTCGACCTGGCGGCGGTGAATCGCGCGGTGGTTGAGGCGTTGATTCACTGTGGGGCCTTCGACAAGACGGGCGCGATGCGCAAAGCGCTCTGGCTGGCATTAGATGGAGCGATCGAGATGGGCTCGGCCGCGCAGCGCGATCGCCGCGCGGGCCAACTCAGCTTCTTCGGCGGCAGCGAAACCGAGGGGCGGCCGGAGCCGAATCTCTCCAGCGAAGAGTGGAGCGAGGCGGAAATGCTGGCGCGTGAGAAGGCCGTGCTGGGTTTCTACGTAACCCGGCATCCGCTGGCGGGCTGCGCCGCGCTGCTGGATGCGTGCGCGAGCGCGACCACAGTCGAGCTCTCCTCGTATGACGATGGTGCCGAAGTGGTGCTGGGCGGCATGGTGGCCGGCATGCGCACGATCGTTACTCAAGGTGGCCGCTCGCCGGGCAAGAAGATGGGCATCGTGCGTATCGAGGATCTCAAGGGCAAGGTCGAAGCCATCTTGTTTCCCGACGATCTGGAGAAGTATCGACCGCTCGTTACGCCGGATTCGGTCATATTCCTTCGTGGCCGGGTCGACCGTCGCCGCGAGGAACCCTCACTGCGCGTGACGGAAGTAATTCCCGCCGCCGAAGCCGCCGAGCGTCTGGCCGAGTACGTGATTCTGGCGATCGGCGGGAACGGCGCCGATCCGGAGTTGCTGCGCTCGATCAAGGCCCTGTGCGCCGTCCATCCGGGCCGCTGTCCGGTGTATCTGGAAGTCTCAACGCGTGATCACTGGGTGGCCACGATCAACTGCGCTATCAGCGTCGCCTGCACGCAGCAGTTCGTCGAGCAGGCCGCGGAACTCTTGGGCGAGCACCACGTCACGCTCCGCAGCCGCGCGCGCCGCGCCATCCCGCGCAACGCCACGCCGGCACCATGCACGCCAGTTCCGACATCAAGTCCGGAAATCGACCAGCTTGAGGACGCGGTCGTATAATCGATCGTGTAACGGCTCGGGAGCGAACGCGAAATGCAACTCTTGGCGGACGGTTTGGGCGGCGCGCTGCATGTCATAAGCCACTGGAGCGCCATCCTGAGTGTGCTTGTTGCGACTGTTGTCGAGATTCCCATTTTCAAGCTGCTGGGCCGCATCGGACTGCGGCGCGCGATTTTGCCGGTTGTTCTGGCCAACGTTGCCTCAGGAATCCTAGGGGCGTTTCCAGTTTTCACCAGTTCCCTCCGCGGAACGTTCGACATGACTGCGGATCCCTGGGAAGCGTATCAGTCCAATCGCATGCTGCTGGCTCGCTGCATCGCCACTCTGTTCTTCGTCACGCTGGCGATCGAGGCAGTTCTCTATGCCCTTCTCAAGGTCAGCGGCCGACTCCCCGTGCGCTGGCACCGGCTCTTGGGTGCCGTGCTCGCCGGCAATATCGCAAGCTACATCTTGATCGGCGGATACGTCCTGAGCCTGCCCGCACTGACCGGGGATTGCCAGTTCGTTTCCGACACCGCTTGGGTGCATGCAACCGAGCGGCGCGTCTGGTTCGTGGACCCGGATTCACGTCAACTAAGCTCAATACGGCTGGACGGCGCCGACCGGCGCCTGGAGTTGAGCGCGCGTTTGGACCGTCGTGAATGTACTTGGGGGCCTTTCAGCAACTACGCGTTCACCCAAGACTGCCGCCTTATCGCCTACGTTGGCGAGGATCAACATTGGTGGGTGCGGCAAGACCAGGCCACGCAGCGCATCGATGAGCGCTTGCCTGCGGGCGAATCGTGGCCTGTCGATCAACGCGGCCTAGCGGCGATTCTCATGAGGGCGCAGAATGCTTCCGGAACGTCCATTAGTGGGATCGCCCCCGATCGGATTACCGGCTATGCCGGCCGCTCCGGGCTGTACCATCGCCGTAGCGAGGGTGAAAAGTTCGACGCCCATATCTGGGCTGGCCTGGGATACGGCCTGGTCGCATGGCTTCCGCGCGCCGATGCTCGTGATGGCACATACCTGGACACGCGCGTCCCAGTTCGCTTCGGGGTACGACATGGACTTCTGGGGCTGGTCGCGTGCGAGCCGACGGTTCTCGACCCCGAGGGTTTGATCGTGTTCCGCTGCGGCGGTTGCATCATGGTCATGGACCCGATCGCCCGGAAGGCCGGTCGCCTGGTGCGCGGCGACAGCATGACCGTGGAGGGGGTGTGCTATTCACAAGAATAGTCCCCACACCTCCACGCGTCCCAGAACCGCGTCGTCTCGACGAACTCCAGAGATGGTGCTATCTTCTTTGTGTTTTCTCAGCCGAGAGGAATTCACGCATGGCCAGCACTGAACATCGCTACATCGGCTGTGAGGAGCCTATTCTGTCAGGTGAGCCCATTATCAAGGGAACGCGCACGCCCGTGCGAGCAATCGCTGAATTATGGCGACTCGGCGTTCCGGCGGAAGAGATTCCAACTCACTTGCCACGCCTGACGCTGGCGCAGGTATTCGACGCCCTCAGCTATTTCAGCGATCACCAGGCCGAAATTCAGGGATACATCGAGCGGAACCGCATACCGGGTAATCTGATCGACTCGCTCGTCCAGGCCACATGAATCGCCTATTCGTTATCGGCGGCGGCATCACTGGTCTAGCCGCAGCGCACCGATTGGTCGAGTTGAGCACTAGTAGCGCGGTGCCGACGAATCTGACGCTGCTCGAGTCTTCGCCGCGGGTGGGCGGCATCATTGCCACGGCGCGGCATGAGGGCTTCCTGATCGAGGCTGGGCCGGATTCGTTCATCACCCACAAGCCCGCCGGCATCGAATTGTGCCGGC
>DASXUA010000567.1:0-8963 GCA_036505095.1 Phycisphaerae bacterium | reverse complement strand
AACGAGTTCGGCCATCGCAGCACAACTTCGGCTGCGTTCAATCTATAGCTCAGCCCCGCGCGAAACAAGCAGGGCCGGCGCCACCCGTCGTAGCGCCGGCATCTTGCCGGCACGTACCGCCGGCATCCCTGCCGGCGTGTGGCCCCGCGCGGCGCTGATGGTACGATAACGGACAGCCATGGCGCGATCAGTTATGTGAGCGAGCTGCGCGCAGTGAACGACATTCGACCGCAAATCATCGTCCTCGGCGGCCCCAACGGCGCGGGCAAGACCACTTCTGCGCGCCGCTTACTTCCCGCCAGCCTCGCACTGGAACAGTTCGTCAACGCCGATCTCATCGCGCGCGGGCTATCGCCATTTGCCCCCGAATCAACTGCGATCCAGGCCGGTAAGCTCATGCTGCAGCGCATCCGGAGTTTGGCAGAGCGCCGCGAGAGCTTCGCGTTTGAGACAACGCTTGGGTCACGCACCTTTGCCCGGTTTCTTGCCGAGCAGATTGAAAGCGGCTATTTCGTTCATATAATTTACGTGTGGCTCCGCAGTTCCGCACTGGCGATCTCGCGCGTGGCGGAAAGGGTTCGTCGCGGAGGACACAGCGTTCCGGATGACGTGGTCGCCAGGCGCTTCGAGCGCGGACTGCGAAACTTTTTTGAGATATACATGCCGCTCGCATCGCAGTGGACGCTGTGCGACAACTCGGGGCGCGAACTTGTGTTGATTGCGCAAGGCAATGCGGCGACGGGCATCGAGATTTTCGATCCGGCTCGCTGGCAGCAGATTCAACAAGGACTCCACAGCTAATGGCACGCAGGCAATTCGATCCTGAAGCACTCGCGGCCCACGCGGCGCTGGTACGTGAAGGCCTGAAGGAAGCCATCCGTCAGGAAGTCGCGTGGCGACAAAGGATGGGCTTACCCATCATCGTGCAAGAGGACGGCCGCATCATCGACCTTCAGACGGGCCTGCCGCCCGAACCCCTGACGACACCGACGCTGTCTCTGGACACGGAACCGGACGAAGAAGGTACGGCCTGACCTGGCGGACCTCACGACACGGCGTAAGTTCGCCTATAATCCAAATGGACGGAGCGGGCGCAGGCGGTCACTCGTCCGGGACTCGCGCGCCCGCGTGCGGGCTAGCGTGTCCCGGATGGGAGGAAAGTCCGAACTGGACAGGGCACGGTGGTCGCTAACGGCGACCCGGCGCAAGCCGCGGGAAAGTGCCACAGAAAACAAACCGCCCTGGACTCGCCGCGGCCCGCCGCAAGCGGGCTGGTCGCCAGGCGACCGGTTCCGCGCAGCGGAACGCGGCGTGTCCAGGGTAAGGGTGAAAAGGTGCGGTAAGAGCGCACCGCGTCCCGAGTGATCGGGATGGCAGGGTAAACCCCACCGCCAGCAAGCCCAAATAAGCAGCCAGAGGCGGCCCGCCTCGTTACGATCCGGGACACGCGCGGGGCGAAGCCCCTAGCGAGTCCCGGACGAGCTGCGGGTAGGGTGCTCGAGCCGGCCGGCAACGGCCGGCCCAGATGAATGATCGCCGGTCCCCTCGGGGACTCACAAAATTCGGCTTACCGCGCCCGCTCCGTCCCTTTCATTCACTGAGTTTCTGCTTCCGTCCTATTTCGTCATCTGCTACAATCGCTGCGTTCCAGCGACTGACGAGCCATGCGCGCGATGAATTTCCGAAAAATCGTGGCCTTGCTCCCGGCGATCACTTGCCTCGCGCCGAGCGCGGCCCAGTCCGACGGACCGACCTGCCTGGAGGGTGCCACCCCAACCATCGCCTTCGCCGACGATTTCGAAATCGATCAGGGCTGGCTCTCCACTTTCGATGGCGGTGATATGACCATCGGCCAATGGGTGCGTGTCGATCCGATTGGCACCGGCGCGCAGCCGGAGGACGACCACACCCCCGGCATGGGCGTCCGCTGCTATGTGACCGGCGATGGCGAAGGGCCGCCCAGCACCTTCGACGTCGATTGGGGACCCGTCTACCTGACCTCTCCGCCTATCAATCTGCCGGGCGATGGCATTATCAGCTACTGGCGCTGGTTCCACTGGGGCGGCAACGGTACAGCGGATATCCTGACCGTGCAGATTTCCAACGACGACGGCGGCACCTGGACAACCGTTGAGGTCGTCGGCGGCGTCACCGGCTGGCAGCAGCACGCCTTTCGCTTATCTGATTTCCTTCCCGGCTCGCCGGCGGTGCGGATGCGCTTCATCGCTTCTGACAACCCGAACGATTCGCTCACCGAAGCTGCCCTTGACGACTTCCTAGCGATCCGCTGCGGGGTCCTGGGCGATACCGATGGGGACGGCGACCTCGATCTGAACGACTTCCACTTCTACTCGGACTGCCTGGCTGGTCCCAATTCCAACGTGGCGCCGCCATGCCTCACGGTCGATTTCGATGGCGATCTGGACGTTGATTTTCGCGATTTTCGCGCTCTGCAGATCAATTTTACCGGGCCGGGCTAGACTGCTGTGCTGCCCTGAGTGAATTTTCGGACACGCTCGCCGTCCAACTTCTATGAGCCGCTTCCCCGCCACCGGCATTCGCCACGCCTATCGGCCGAGCGGCCGCTCTCCAGTTCCGCGCTCCGCCTCAGCTCGCGTGGCAGTGCTGCTATCGACGTGCCTCAGCCGGTGTCTAAACCGATGAACGCTGGCCCTCAGCCGGAGGGTGCCGGACCAGACTTGACCCCCGACGAGACGCTCGTGGAGCAGGCCATCGCGGGGGATCAAGCGGCGTTTGGCGAGCTGGTCCGTCGTTACCAGCGGCAGGCGGTGGCGGTATCCTATCGCCTGGTGGGTCGCATCGAGGACGCCGCCGACGTGGTGCAGGACGCCTTTATGCGTGCGCACCGCAACCTGGCGACGCTCGAACAGCGGGCGAGGTTCGGTCCGTGGCTGATGCGGATCGTCAGCAACCTCTCGCTGAACTATCGCCGTTCGCGGCGGCATACTGCTGTGCCGCTGGATGATCTCCTGGAGGCGGCCGACGACCTGCATCGGGCCGACGGTGCGGCCCTCGCGCGCGACGACGCGCCCGAAAGCGCCCTGCTGTCGAACGAGCTTCGCGCCCAGATCGATCGCGCCGTCCGCACGCTGCCCGACAAGCAGCGCCTGGCATTGATTCTCTCGAGCGTAGAGGGAATGCCGCAAAAAGACGTTGCCGAGATTCTGGATTGCAGCGTCGAACTCGTAAAATGGAACGTCTTTCAGGCCCGCAAAAAGCTCCGCGACCAGTTGCGTGACTACTTATGATGGACGACCGTCGACGCGCATCAGAACCCCCCACGGCCTGCCCGCCGGTTTGCTGGGCGGGCGAGTGGGGGGGGTGACGTCCGGGGCGTGAACGCAGGCGAAAGTCACCCCGCCCTCGCGGGCGGGGTTCTGATATGAACCAGCGACACAGTCATCCCGACATGCAGATCTGCCGCTACCTTGACGGCGAGCTATCGCCCGACGAGTCGCGTGCGTTCGAGCAGCGCCTGGCTGGCGATGCGCGGTTGCGCGCCGAGGTCGAAGCCTACCGCCGGACGGATGCCTGCTTGCAGCAATGGTCCCAACGTCGTGGTGCGGTCCCGCAACTCAAATGGGATGAGTTCGCACGTCGCATCATCAACGCCTGCGCCCGGGCGACGGACTTCTCGCCCGCCGATGGTATGGACGCTCAATCCCGGCTGCCTTGGTACGCTCCGCCGCGGATCATTCGGCTCTTCGGACCGTCGCTGGCCGCGGCGGCCGCGATCGCCGCGATCCTGGCGGGCCGCGCGTGGCTGCACGCGCCGTCGCCAGCGCCCACGCCGATCGCCCGCGTCACGTTGGCGGTTGCGTCCCAGCCTGCGGAGCGCGAACCGATCATCCGGATTTCGTTCGCTCAGGTTTCGCCTGCGACGGCCGCCGCCGCACCGCTCGCTCGTGCGGCGCAGTCCATCGCGATCGCCACTGTCGGGGCCGCGCCGCTGGCCGACCGGCCATCGCCCGAATCGTCATCGTGGTTCTGACGTTCGGAAACCGCGACCGTCAGCGAGCGGTGTTGAGCGGCCAGAAAGGAACGCAGTGATGGATCTCGTTGGCGCGCACCCCAGCCCGCGATGGCTCGGCCGGATCGCCCTCGCGCTCCTGAGCGCGATCGCCGCATCGAATCCCGCCGCCGCGCAGCCCGCTGATCTTCAGGCTCTGGTCCAGCAAGCGCTCGATCAGCCCATGCACGTGGCGATCACGGACACGCGCGTCACCGACGCCTTCCAGACCATCGAACGCGAGTCGGGCGTCAAAATCAACATCGATCAGGATTGCCTCGAAATGCTGCCCTACGGCGCCGAGACCAAGGTCAATGCCGAGCTGCGCAACATCCCGCTGCGACAGGGACTCGGCGCTCTGCTGGCGAGCTTGGGGATGAGCTTCGAAATCCGCGATCACGGCCTGGAGGTGGTCCCAATGCCCGCCCTCGCACGGCTGGGCCGCCGCGCCACCTTCGACGAGTTGAAAGTGCTCGGCACGCTGAGCGACACCCGCTGGGTGCCCGGCGGCGCGGGTCTGGAGACCTTCCGCGATCGGATTCAGTTCAATCAGGTCCCCGAGAAAGATCCCTGGGCCGCATTGCTCGAGCGCGTGCAACGCGTGGGAGCGGGCAAAGCCTCAGAGGTGCTGACCCTGGCGTGCAAGTCGCTCGGCTGGGTCTGGTATCCGTCCGGCCATCAGATCGTCGTCATGCCCGAGGCCAAGCAGGTCGAGCGGCAGCTCGATCACATGATCGCCGTCCGCATGCTGCGCCGTCCGCTCGTCGAAGTGCTGCAGGAATTGGGCCGGCGCGCCGGCGTGCGGATTCGCATCGAGCCCGAGGCGCAGGCCGCACTGCCCGCTTCCACTCGGCAGAATTTCAGCTTGATGATCGAGAACGCCTCCGGCCGCGACGCGCTCGATCGCATCGCGGCCACAACCGGCCTGGCTTGGCGCATCGATGCCGACGCGGTGGTTCTCTTCCAGCCCGGTGGGCCGGCCTCGCGCACCGCCGAGTCCGCCGCGGCCGACCGCGTGCCCGATCCGGTGCTGTTTCTGCTGTCGGTCTCGCTGCCCGACGGTCGCGGCGTCGTGCAGATTCCCGTCCGCGAGTCCGACGTCTCGCCCGAGTTGCGCCGCTTCCGCGACCAGAAGATCGACGAGTTCAACCGCAGCATGCAGGAGCTGCTCAAGACCCACGCCAGCGGCGAGCGGCCGTGAGGTCAAACGTGCTCGTGCGAGAATCGTTTCTCGCACGCACCAGGCGCGAGAAGCTCTTCTCGCCGCCGTAGACATCCGCCGCATTCTTCCTATGCTTCCGACAGGATGATCGGTCGCCACTGGCTCTCGTTCCTGCGCCGCTATCTGGCCGCACCGCACGTGGTGGGTGCGGTGACACCCAGCTCGCGATTCCTGGCGCGGGCGTTGGCCGGCCCGTTCGCAGCCCGCACACACGCCGCGCGCGTGCTGGAGGTCGGCGCCGGCACGGGCGCCGTGACCGAGCCCATCCTGCGCCTGCTGGGTCCCGACGATCATCTGGACATCTGCGAAATCCAACCCGAGTTCGCCGCGCTGCTCGAGCGCCGTCTGCTTTCTCGTCCCGACGTGGCGCGCCGCCAGGCGCGCGGCCAGGTCAACCTCCTGTGCTGCCCGGTGCAGGAGATTCGCGCGACAACACCATACGATTACGTCATCTGCGGCTTGCCGCTGACCGCCTTCTCGCCGCAAACCGCCCGCGACGTTCTGGAGTCCATCCGCGCCAATCTGGCGCCCACGGGCGTGTTCAGTTATTTTGAATACGTCGGCCTGCGCAAGCTGCGCGTCTGGTTCTCGAACCTGCGCGGCCACACCGACGCCCAGGTCGTCTCCGACCTGCTCACCGGTCAAATCCACGCCCACGAGATCGGCCGCCGCACCGTCTGGTTCAACCTCCCTCCAGCCTACGCCCGCTATTGGCAATTCAACGGGGCCAGCGGCGGGGGTTGATCCCGTCTCACCCACTCTGCCGCCCGACTGAGGACGAGTTTTGGATCGTGCAGAGTGTTTCCCTTCAACGGCATTTGGAAATGAAAAGCACTACGCGCGGCAGCAGGTCGACGCGTTCGCTGCTAAAATACCGGAGGGCTGGCTGGTAGTGACCGTGCTGATCAACTACTTCTGAAGGACACGTCTATGCCTCTAACCTACGACCCGCAATACAACATTGCGTATATCCGCCTGCGGAGCAAGTGTGCCAAGGTCACGACCGTCGTTGTTTCCGACGAGCTCAATGTCGATCTGGGACCCGACGGCCGCGTGTACGGCATCGAGTTATTGAACGCCAACCAGCAACTCGGCTCCCAGCGGATCAAGGAATTCATCGTCGAGAATCGCCAGTCCGGCAAGAAATCCGAACTGGCGCTGGCAGTTTGACCCGATCGGTCCCGCCCCTACTCGCTATTCAGCTCACCGCGGCGATGCTCATCAGCCGTGGCTTGGGCGACATTGGCGGGGGACTTCGTGAACAGGTAATACAGCCGCCCCTCGCTGGCCGTTCGGCCGGCCAGGTCGCCGGCGGCATCCCCGACGCCCAGGAAAACGTCGCAGCGGCCGGCTGCGCGGATCGCGCCGCCCGCATCCTGATCCAGCGCGAACCCGTGGTACGTTTTCTGGCGGATCGAGCCGCCTTCGCTGGCTGGTAACTGCGTCTGCATGAACGCGACGGCCGCGCGCGGATAGATCTGCTTGTCGGTTGCGATCGTGCGGTAGGGGGTGACGCGCTCATTCAGGCACCCGAACGGACCGCCGGCCCGCGGCGTGAAGAAGACGTAGCGCGGGTTCTGATTCGTATAAAACTGAATCTCGTTGGGATACGCGCGGAAATAATCGATCAGCCCCTTGAGGGAAAGCTGGTCGGCCGGAATCTTGCCATCCTCGACGAGCTTCTGCCCGATCGAAACGTATTCGTGCCCGTTGTTGGCGTCGTAGCCAATCTCGAAGAAGCTGCCGTCCGCCAATCGGAGCTTGGCGCTGCCCTGCACCGTCACGATGTAAGCCTCGAACGGGTCCTTCAGATAGCACAATTCCTGCCCCTTGAGGATCTCGCTGCTGACGAGCTGGCGGCGATCGTGGTAGCCCGGCGTCACGCTGCCGTCTGATCCGCGCCGGCCGATGGTGTTGCCGGCCGAGTCCTTCACCAGGTCCGGCGGCATCTTGTACAGGGGGTACTTGTACGTCGCGTCCGGCTGCAAGCGGGCATCGAAGATCGGCGTGTAATAGCCGGTGAAATACACGATGCCGTTGTTGTCGTAGCCCACCGAGGTGTACACATCGAACCGCTCCCGGATCAGCCGATTCAGATCGTCACCGGAGCCGGCCTCGTTCAGCATGCGGCGGAATTCCTGGAGGCTGGCGACTACCTGGTCGTGGCTGATCTCGCCATAGGGGTAGAATTGCTTCGACGACGGCTTGCTCATGTAGTTCAAGCTGTGGGCAATGGCCTCATCCAGCCCGGCCCGCATGCCGAATGCGTGCGAGAAGTCGGGGATTTCATTGGGATCGGTGATCTTCCGCAACGCCAGCGCACCTGGCGGCAGCGGCTTGTTGTAATCCTTGCCCTGGGCCGGTTCGGCCAGCGGCTGGGGCGACTTGTGGCATCCGGTCAGGACCAATCCGAGCCCGGTGATCAAGGCAAAAGTGGTAAGCTGACGTGCTCGCTGAGCGGGAAATTGTGGCATGTGCCTCACTCCTTTGAGGTTGAGCCGTCCGGACGTGCCGGGACGGGCGATCCATCGCCCTGGACTCGCCGCATCCGCCAGTGGCGGACCCGTCGCGCCGCGACGGCCCGGCTTCGCCGGGCAGCGGCGTGTCAAGGGTCGCGTCGCATCTTGCCCTTTTCATCGGCAAGAGCAAGCCGAATCCCACCGCCCAATTTGGGGACGCGTTGACCACGTTTAGCCGCAACCCCGAAGGGGTGCGCGGCATGGAATGGCGCAAGCACGCGCTCGCCAGCCGCAGCGCGGGCCTGCGGCCCTGCGGCTAAACTTGCGAGCCCGTAGCCAGCGCGGCAACCGCCTCAATCGCCCGGCCGATGACCGGTGGGAGTTGATGAGAACGGGCCTACAACGGCTGTTGCGGCCCGCGTGCGGGCGCTGAAGTCGTAAGGAGGATGATTCAGATACGCCTGACGTTGTCAATCAGAGCGTCCGTAAAGGCGATCCGCTCGTCTGCGGCATCGCGCAGATCACGGTGGGGCGGGTTCTTCCGCCCATGGAAGAGGACGATTCGGACGCCTTGGTCCTTGGCGGCGCGGAACGCCGGGATGAAGTCACTGTCCCCCGCCACGACAACGGCAGTGGCGATCTGCCGGGAGAACGATAGCATGAGCACGTCGACAGCGAGTTGGACGTCGACGCGCTTTTGTTCAAAGATAGGCTCGCTCGTTTCTTTGGAAACTCCGCGGAACTCCAGTCGGCCCAAACGGACCTCGAAGTTCGGAATCTTCCGTAAGGTGTAGTAGAACCGGTCTGCGTTGCTGACGAGCTCCCGCTCGCGGGGCGTCGGAGTAGCACTTTGATAGGGAGGACAGTTGTAGTAGTAAGTACGCAAGAGCGGCTCATATCCCTTTGCCAGCAACGGGCCCAAGAGAGAGAAGTCCACCTTGGCGCGGCCAAAATCCTTCTCAAGAACCTTCTGAAGGTAGCCGCCGTCAATGAATACGCACGGGCGAGACATAAAAAAATTGCCTTGCGTGACCAGCACGCAGGCAATGTTTTGCCCGGCATCGCAAGCAACACCGGGGCTTATTTATGTCCTCAAGTATATGACGCCCTGTACTAGGCTCTGTCTCAAAACGCTCAACTTTGCCGATAACTCTCCATAACGACATGGAGGTCGGCAAGCATGAAACGACACGAGCTCACGGATGAGCAATGGCAGTTGGTCTCGCCGCTCATTCCGCGTAGGACCGCGCGG
>DASXUA010000566.1:0-8288 GCA_036505095.1 Phycisphaerae bacterium | reverse complement strand
CCCGTGTCCACCAGCTCGAACCACGAATCATCGGCGTCCACGATCGTGCTGACGCGATCGCGCGTCACGCCTGGCGTGGGCTCGACGATGCTGATCTGCTGGCGCGCGATGGCATTGAGCAACGAACTCTTGCCGACGTTGGGACGGCCCACAATGGCGACGATGGGTAGCGGCATCCTGGCACCGATGATACTCTACGGGCGAGAACGTGTCTTTGTCGGAAGATTCAATGATTCCACCATTCGACGACAGAGGCTGCTTGCCGCCGGGCATTCACACGGCGACGTTGGCCGAAATCGACGCCCGCTTCGGACGTGAATCTGAACTTCGGCGCGTGCAAATGGAGTCTGTGCGCTGGATGGTCAATCTCGCCATCCGCGCCGGCGTCCAGCGCATCGTTTTCAACGGCAGCTTCGTCATGGATATAATGGAACTGAACGACGTGGATTGCGTGTTGCTCGTCGGTCGCGGATTTCCGAGCGACGCGGCCGCCGAAGCAGAGTTGAACGCGGGTCTGCCGTTCCTTGAAATGAAATTGGTCCGGCAGTCGGAATTCGACCTTTATTTGAATGTGATCTTCGGCACGGATCGGGCGGGAGTTGCCAAAGGCGTAGTTGAGGTCATTCCATGAGCCTTAAGAACGAAATTGAACTTGTCAACACGCGCGCCAAACTTCGAGCGCTGGAGAGTCGTCACGAGGAACTGCTCAAGGACACGGGCGAGGATCCGCACGTACGCGAGTTGACGTTGCGGTCCCTGAAGGGAACGATCAACCAATTCAAGGAGGAGATCGCGCGCTACGAGGCCGGACGCCTGGTCCGCCGGGCGCGCGCTTGACTCGGGACGGCACATGGCCATGACCCGGCAAACGATGACGATTTCACTTCCGGCCGAGATGGTCTATCAAGTGGATGAGGCCCGGAAGCAGGAGCACCGAACGCGTTCGGAGTTGGTCCGCGAGGCGCTGCGCCTCTACCTGGGCTCGGACCGCGTCGTGTCA
Organism: Phycisphaerae bacterium; assembly: GCA_036505095.1. Lineage (GTDB taxonomy): Bacteria > Planctomycetota > Phycisphaerae > UBA1845 > UBA1845 > DASXUA01. The sequence goes on along the minus strand of DASXUA010000566.1, from coordinate 7,288 downwards.
GTCTACGCCCCCAATGAGCGGCAGCGGCGCGCGCTCAATCGAGGTCGTACCGCCATTCGCAGGGGAGACTATTATAGCCTCGATGAGTTCCGAGCCTGGCTCCTGGGAAATTCGCCTCAGAAAGCCCGCGGACAAAAGCTTGCGCGCCGCGCCTCGTCCCGATCGCGAGCGGCTGCTCCGCGCCCTCGCCGAAATGCAGATTGATCCATTCGCCGGAGACGTTTTTCCGGCTCCATCAGGAATTTGCAGTTTTCCGTCGCCGCGTGGATGACTGGCGGGTTTTTTCGATGTTGATATCAAGTGCCGAGTGGAGCGTCGGAGCACGACGACGTACCGCAAACGCCGTTGATCATGATGAGCATCCTGCCAACTATCTCAAATCAACAGACTGTGGGAAATATTGGGCTGTTCTACGTTTGCTACCGGCTTTCGCGGCTTGGCTGGAACGTCATGCCGACGGCCCGAAACGCCAGGGGCGTCGACATTCTCATCTATAGTCAGAATGCCTCACGAAAACTGAGCATCCAAGTGAAGACGCTCTCAAAGGCTGCTCCGGTGCCGCTGGGCAACCACCTTGACCACCTATTCGCAGACTTCGTGGTGGTCTGCCGCCGCGTCGCGAGCGAAAGTCCGGAATGCTTCGTCCTGACGCCTGACGAGATCCGGCGTTTGGCACACCGAGGCGAGAAGAACGGCAAGTTCAGCTTCTGGCTACAACCGCGTGACTACGCAACCGATGAGTTCCGCGATGAGAAATTGGAGCGGATCGGGTCCGGTCTGTCAGGCGCTGATTCTACGAGAGAATGAGGCGGACGAACCGGCGTTTGCCGCGCTGGAGGATGTCGCCAGTCTTGATAGCAATCGTGCCGACCGGGTCTTTGAGCGGGTCGCCGTTCAGGCGGACGCCGGCCTCGGCGATCAAGCGGCGTGCATCGCTCTTCGACGACGCGAAGCCGACGTGGACGGTCAGCTCGGCCGCACTGATCTCTCCGTCCTTGAACATCGAGGCTGGTACATGCACGTCGGCGATATCGTCGGGCAGGCCTTCCTTGCCCTTGCCATGAATGCGGAAGAACTCCTGCTCGGCGGCATCGGCTTCGGCGGCGCTGTGGAAGCGCGTGACGATGTACTTGCCGAGCGCCACCTTCGCGTCGCGCGGGTGCGTGTGCTGGGGATCGAGACGCGCCGCGATATCTTCCGGCGCGAGGTCCGTCAGCAGCTCGTAGTAATTCTTCATCGTCGCGTCGGGGATGCTCATGATGCGGGCGAACATCTCTGACGGCGGGTGCGTGACGCCCACGTAGTTACCGACGGACTTGCTCATCTTCTCCACGCCATCGATGCCCACCAGCAGCGGCATGATGACGACGACCTGCGGCTCCTGGCCGGCTTGGCGCTGCAGGTCGCGGCCGACGAGATTGTTGAACGTCTGATCGCTGCCGCCGAGTTCCACGTCGGAGTGAATCGCGACGCTGTCCTGGCCCTGCACCAGCGGATAGAACAACTCGTGCAGGAAGATCTCCTTGCCCTCCGCCTGACGCTTGGCGAAGGTGTCGCGCTCCAGCATGCGGGCGGTCGTGACCTTGGCGGCCAGGCGGATCACGTCGGCGAATTTCATGGGCGCCAGCCATTCGCTGTTGCGGCGGATTTCGAGCTTGTCGGGCGCGAGGTCGAGCACCTTTCCAGCCTGCTGCAGGTAAGTCTGGGCGTTGGCGTCAATGTCTTCGTGCGAAAGCATCGGCCGGGTTTTCGAGCGGCCGGTCGGGTCGCCGATCATGGCGGTGAAATCGCCGATGATGAGCACGGCCAGGTGCCCGAGGTCCTGGAATTGCCGCATCTTCTGCAGCACGACCGTGTGGCCAAGCGTCAGGTCAGGCGCCGTCGGATCCATGCCCAACTTGACGCGCAGCCGCCGCCCGGTGATCAGCTTCTGGCGCAGCTCGTCGAGGGTGTAGATGCGCTCGCAGCCGCGCTCGAGGCGGGTGATTTGTTCGTCGGCAGACAGCATCGTACTCGCGATGCTATAGACCGCCGGTAGCACGGGCAAGCGATGAGGCTGTCCGCACGGAGGCGGATCCGCCGTGGCGGATTTGCCCATGCCACCCTCCACATTGGCGATTCACCCGAGCGACAGACCGATCAGCGTGGTGAGGTTGAAGAGTGCGTGCATGAGAATCGGCGGCACGAGCGAACCGGTGCGCTCGTAGGCCACGCCGAGCATGATTCCGAAGACAGCTAGCGCGGGAACAGCGTGCCACTGGGCCATGTGCGAAAGGCCAAAGGCGACGCCGGCTGCCGCCACGGCCATCCAGCGGGCCGCCACCGGCCGCTCGCGAAAGAGCCCCTGGCGCGCGAGATCGACAAGGGATGTTTGAAGCAGGCCACGGAAGAAGAACTCCTCGGCGATCGGGGCGATGACTACGGCGCCCAGCCAGAGCGTCATGATGAACCAGGCCGGCTCACCGCCGGTCATGAGAGTCTCGACGACGATATGCTGCGGGAGGACATAGTCCGGCTGAACACGATGCACGCTCGACTCGACCGCCCTCAACATGGCCTCGGCGAGCGGCAGCGCCGCGGCCCACATCAGTACGGTCCATGCCAGCAAACGCCGCGCAGGCGATGGATTGAGGCCGAGAACGAAGGTGCGGGCGCCGCCCGCAAACCAGCGCCGCGCCACGACCAAACAGACAAACGCTCCGGCAATCTGGCTGATGTTGTTGGCCAGCAGGTTCACGTGCTTGTCGTTCTCAGCCGCACCCAGCCAGCGGCCGATGCCCATGATCACGAGCGCGAGGATCGCGTAGATCAGGAATGGGAAGAGAATCGCGTCGGGGGGCATGCGGTTGGGGCGCTCCGGGCTTTTGCGCAGGGGATTCGGGCGCCCACGACCGATCCAGCGCACCAGCGCCACCAGAATGACGAGGCCTCCGACGATCAGCAAGCCCAGATCAATTCGGGAACTCCAGGAGCGTCGCACGTGCTGGCTCGTCGTCTCCGCCAGCAGCAGACGGTCCACGGCGGAGGCAGCGACATGGGCGTGAAGAGGCATCGCGGATATAGTGGCATGCGCGCCAAGCACGGGCAAGCGATAGGGCTGCTTGCCCATGCCACCCCGCGTTTGCTTTGCCAGTTTGAGGCGATTAGGCTGTCGCGCGGCAAAACTAGGATATGGAGATATGACGATGGCATCTGCACCCGCAACCACGCAGCCGCAAACCACGGGCGGACTACCTGCGCCCGCAGCCGTGGCTCAGCAGTACGTTAACTTTGCATTCTACAAGGCCGAGGCGGCCTGGCGACGGCTCGATGCCGCCACGCGCGCCGCGGGTCGGCGCGAGTTCGCAGAGGTCTGCAAGCGATATCGCGAGCAAGGCGTGATACAGGTTTACTATTCGCTGGTCGGCATCCGTGGCGATTGCGACCTGATGATCTGGCGCATCAGCGAGGACCTGCCCAAGTTCCAGGCGATGACCGTCGAGCTGCTGGAGACCGGGCTGGGCAAGTATCTGACCACGCCCTACTCGCTGCTCTCGATGACGAAGCGCTCGACTTACATCGACAAGGTCGATCCGTCGCACGACGAGTCGCGCACGCGCATCCGGCCCGGCAAGTACAAGTACATTTTCATCTATCCCTTCGAGAAGAAGCGCGAATGGTACCTGCTATCCAAGCAGGCGCGCCAAGGCATCATGGACGAGCACATCGAAGTGGGCAACAGGTACCGCAGCGTCAAGCTGAACACCACCTACTCGTTCGGACTGGACGATCAGGAATTCGTCGTGGCCTTCGAGACCGACTATCCGAATGATTTCCTCGATCTGGTGATGGAGCTGCGCGAAACGGAAGGCTCGCGCTACACGTTGCGCGACACGCCCATCTTCTCGTGCATGCGGATGGGTTTGGATGAGATGCTGAACGCCGTATGAAGGGTTCAGGGTTCAGAGGCCAGGGTTCAGGCGGGTGGCACGGGCAAGTGGCCTTATCGCTTGCCCGTGCGATGAGGCTTCGCGCTGTATTGCCCTGCGCGTTTGCGCTCGCGCCGATCGGCTGTCAGGAGGAGCCCGAACCGCCCAAGGTGCTGGCGATCGTCGGGAGCGTGCAGAGCATCAATCGCAAAACCGGCCAGGTGAAAATGCGCGTCTATCACGAGGACCGCGGCATCGAGACCGACGAATCCGGCTGGGCCACAGCCGAGACCGAGATCATGATCGACGGCCGGCTGGCCGGCTTCGCTGAAGTTCGTGAGGGTGATCGGGCGCAGGTGGTCGGCCGCTGGGACAAACCGGGCAGCGAGAAGCGCTTCGTCGCGCTGAAAGTCGAGATCACCCGTACCACACCCGCCATTTCCGCCTCCGGCGCACCATAACGGGTTGTTCGGCAACTATGCGACGAGGTGATAGGCCGCCTTCCCGCGCCCGGCTAAAATGACTGCCCGCATGCGGGCACGTATTCTGCTGCTCTACGTCTGCTTCTTCATCTCGGGCGCGTCCGCGCTGATCTATGAGATCGTCTGGCAGCGGATGCTGACGCTGGTGTTCGGCCTTTCGACGCTGAGCGTGGCGGCTGTGCTGGCGGCGTTCCTGGCGGGATTGGCGGTCGGGGCACCGCTGTTCGGAGGAGTGGCCGATCGCACGCGGCGCCCGGCGCGACTATATGCGCTGATCGAGTTGGGCATGGCACTCCTGGGAGCGGCCAGCGGGTTCAGCATCGCGCCCATTATGAGAGTCTTCGTCGCGCTGCACTCCGCGCTCGATCCGGGCTGGCTCGGCTCGAACCTGATCCGATTTGTGCTGGCGTTCGTCGCGCTGGGCCTGCCGAGCATCCTCATCGGCGCGACGGTGCCGATCATGAGCCGGCTGGTCAGTGAATGGGCCGGATCGGTGGCCGTCGCGTTCGGACGGTTCTATGCGGTCAACACGCTCGGCGCGGTGGCCGGCGCGGCACTCGCCGGATTCATCCTGATTCGCACCCTCGGCATGTCCGCCGCACTCACGGTGGCCGTTGCCGGCAACCTGCTCGTGGCCATCCTCGCCCTGCTGGCGAGTGGTGCGCGCGCCGCTGCTGGCAGGGTGAGCCTCCCGGCGAACCACGGCTCGGCGGGAGCCTCGCCCTTCCGAGCGACTCCGGAGCGAGCCACAGCATTCGAGCATCCGCCACACCGCCGATTCGCGCTGGCGGCGGCCACGCTCTCTGGCGCCGCTGCGCTCGGTTACGAAGTGATTTGGACGCGTGTGCTGGCGATCTACACGCTCAACAGCGTCTACGTTTTCACAATGGTCGTCACGGTGTACCTGACCGCGCTGGCGATCGGCGCGGGAGTGATCACGCGCGTGGCGCGGACAGCCGGACGCGATCCGCTTCGCATGCTCATGATCGTGCAGATGGTGCTGGCGCTGCTGGCGCCGGTGATGCTGGCGTGCGCGCCGTCCGCCGCGAAGCTCAACATCGGCGCGTCGGGTCAAAGCGAGTCCCAAATCCTGTTCACCGAGTACCTGTTGACGCTCGCCCTGGTTTTCGTGCCGGCGTTGCTCATCGGGATGATGCTGCCGCTGCTGGTGAATATCTACTCCGGCACGTTGTCCACCGCCGGCCGATCGGTGGCGCGCGTGTATGCCTGGAATTCATTGGGGACGATTCTCGGCGCGGCGCTCACCGGCGCGCTCCTGATTCCGGTGGTCGGCTTGCGGGACACGATGCTGGCGTTGGCCGTCGCGAACTTCCTGCTCGGCGCGGCCGCCGCCGTTATTCAGCCGGAGGGCGCCTCGCGCGGCTGGCGCGCATTCGCTCCGTCAGCAGCGGGTGCGTTCGTGTTGCTGGTCGCGCTGCTGCCGCCCTCGTTTCGCTTCTATCGGCCGGAATCGCCTGAGGGTGAGACGTTGCTTGACTATGCCGAAGGCCCCTCGGCCACCGTGCACGTCGCCGAGTTCGAGCAGGCCGGTAAACGTTACCGCAAACTGTTCGTCGACAGCGAGGCCGTCGCCGGCACGTACGACGAAATTGTCACCGATCAGAAGATGCTCGCGCATCTGCCGTTGCTGCTGCATCCAAACCCGCAAAGGGCGCTGACCGTGGGCTTCGGCACGGGCGGCACCTCATATTCGATGCTGCAGCACAAGGTGCAGGTCGATTGCGTCGAGATCGAGCCGTTCGTCCCTCAGGCGTACAAGTACTTCGAGAGCGAGAACCACGGCATCGTCGGCCCCGCCCACGAGCGGCAGGGGTTTTTTCACCTGATCCTCGACGATGCCCGAAGCTGGCTCGAGTCGGCGCGCGCGCCGTACGACGTGATCGTGACCGATGTCACCAGCATCCAATACCGCGGCAACGGCAATCTCTACACGACGGATTACTTCCGGCTGATGCAGTCGAAGCTGACCGCGTCCGGCCTGGGCTGCGCCTGGGTGCCGGCGACGGGCATCAGGCCACAGCAGCTCAAGATTCTGATTCGCTCGTTTCGCAGCGTCTTTGCTCACACGAGCGTATGGTACATGATCAACCTGCCGACGGACTTCGTGATTCTGGTCGGCACGCCGCAGAAGCTGGCGCTCGACCTGGCGAACATCGCGGACCGCATGGCCGCGCCGTTGATTCAGCGCGACCTGGCGGTCATCGGCATGGATAATCCCTACAAGCTGGCCGCGTGCCTGCTGCTGGCCGAGGAAGATGTCGGCGTGTATCTCGGCGACTCCGACGAGGACGAGCTGCATTCCGACAATCGGCCGATTCTCGATTATCTCACGCACGCTTCGCGCGGGCAGGACACGCTGGCGCTGAATCTGAACGAGATGCTGCAGCACCGCGCCGATGCGGCACGGTATGCCACGGCATGGCCTGGGCGGATCTCGGAGGCGCCCGAATCGTGGCCGCGCTGGTACTCGGCTGCGGCCCAACTAATGGCGGGGCATATGCGCCGCCGCGCGGGCCGATGGGGCGGTGACGATGGAGCGCTGGCCGCCTATCGCGCGGCGGCGGCGCTTGTTCCCGAAGATTCGCTGACGCGCTCGCTTCTAGATGCCGCAGAGGTACCGGCGAGATAGCGCGTGTCTCGTTTCCGAAATTGGAGTGAATTCCCCACGTTTGGATACCCCCACAGAATTGCCCCATTCGATCAGCGGCGAACAATAGCGTGATGCCTGCACAGCAGCGATCGCGCGACACGGTTCGAGTCTATTTCATGAGCAGCGCTCCGGCCGCCATCGGGCTTTTGGCGATGGCGCTGGTGGCGTACGTCGTGCTGTATCAGACGGGATACATCGCGCTGCGCGCGCTGCCGAGAATCGAGCGG
>DASXUA010000565.1:0-8375 GCA_036505095.1 Phycisphaerae bacterium | reverse complement strand
GCGCCGCCGAAATCTGCCCTAAGGCGGCGCGCGGGCGTGCGAGAAACCCGTGGAACCGTCTTCAGCCACTGCGACCGTCGTCGCCGTCATCGATGATCTGATTTTCGAGACGAAAATCCGCGCCACGGCGCGGGCGGTGGGAGTCGAGGTGCGCACGGCGCGCGATGCCGCGAGTTTGGAGCAGCTCCTCGATCAAGCCGCGTCGCCGCTCGTGCTGGTGGATTTGAATCTGCCGAACGGCGGCGGCCCGCGCGCCGTGGCTTCGGCCGCGGCGCACGCCACGCGGCCATACCTGATCGCCTTTGTGTCGCATGTGCAAGCCGACCTGGCGCGGGCGGGCCTGCTGGCGGGCGCACATCAGGTCCTGCCCCGTTCGCGTTTCGCAGTCGAGCTATCGCAACTGCTGCAAGAACACGGGCCAGCGCCGCCGGACCGCGCCCCAGAACCCGCAGGCTGAATGTCATGTCTGCCTGGCTGATGATCGTCGTGCTCGGGCTGATCTGCGCCGCTGGGATCGTGCTGGCCACTTTTCGTCTGCCCGGCACCTGGCTGATCCTGCTCGGCGCCGGGGGCTACGCCTGGTACACGCAGGGCGCGGGAATCGGCTGGTGGAGCATCGCGGCGCTGGCAGGCATGGCGCTCGTGGGTGAGTTGGTCGAGTTCTTCTCGTCTTTGTGGACGGCGCGACGGGCGGGCGCCAGCCGGCGCGCGGGCTGGTTCGGATTGGCCGGCGGGGTGATCGGCATGATTGTATTTTCCATTCCGGTTCCGATCATCGGCACCATCGTGGGCGGTGCTCTGGGCTGTGCGATTGGCGCGATTGTCGGCGAGTTGACGGTGCATGCTGATCTGCGGCGCGGCGTACGGATTGGCGTATTCGCCTCGATCGGCCATGCCCTGGGCGCAGTCGCCAAGCTGTGGATCGCGATGGTGATGGCCGCGACGACGATGGCAGTCGCGATCTATTCGCGCGTGTAACGGCAAGCGAGGTGGCCCACGGGCAGTCCGACCCGTGTGCCGCACGCGTGGCCGCTGACATTGCTGCGCCGCGAGGTGGCGGCATCGGGCTCTTGGCTTGCACAACCCCGTTCACGGGGTTTCCCCGCGCAGCGGGCGACTAGGCCAGCCCCTTGGGGCTGGTCAGGCGGCCGCCAACTCTCTATTCTGATTCCGTTCGGAGCCCGCTTCAGCGGGCTTCCCTCGTCGGCTTCAGCCACCGGAGGCGGACGATGCCCCGCAATGTCTACAGCGAGATCAATCTGCACATGACGTGGCATACCAAGAACAACGCGCCCGTGCTGGTCGACCACGTTGAGAATCGTGTGGACCATTATCTGGAGCACCGCGCTTTGCAGACACCGGGTGTATTCGTGCATGCGGTCGATGGCGTTGCGGATCACGTGCATATGGTCATTACGGTTCCGCCCACACTGCTGATCAGCGACTGGATCGGACAACTGAAGGGGTCCAGTTCACACCACGTCAATCATGGAATTTCTAATCGCAAGGTGCTCGATTGGCAGGTTGGGTATGGTGAGTTTCGGAACGAAGGACCTGCCTTGGATCGTTCGTTACGTCAAGAACCAGAAGCAACATCATGCCGCGGGAACGACGCATGAACGGCTAGAGCGCATTGAACGAGCCGATGAATCGGCTACGGCAGCCGAGGGGAAGCCCGTTGAAACGGGCTCAGTGGAAAACGCGGTGCGGTCCGCGAACCAGTCGTAAACGACTGGCCTAATTGCCCTGCGGGAAAGGCCGCTGAAGCGGGCTGTCGAGCTAGGCGAACTCCTCTGGTGACGAGCTAAGACCTGACACGGAAACAGGAACGTACATGAGCAACCCGGAATTCTCGTTATCCACCCGCCGGGAATTTTTCCGCCGCACGTCGTGCCTCGGGGCGGCCGCGCTGCTGGGGGCCAACGCGCTGCCGCGCTGGGCGCTGGGTTTTCAGGAGGATGCGCCGCCGGGCAAGGTGGTGCATAAGGGCAACGGTTTCCGCGTGCTCGAGTTGCGCCCGCATGTCTACATGGTCGTGACGGATCTGGCGGCCGGGACGCGCCTGGTGGCGAATGGCGGGTTTGTGGTCGGGGGCGATGCGGTGTTGCTGATCGATGTGTATCGCACGCTGGACGGCACGCGCGCCGTACACGAGGCGGTGCGTTCGGTCACGAAGCTGCCCATCCGCGGGGTGGTGCTGACGCACTTCCATTTCGATCACGTCGGCGGCGCGGCGCTGTACGCCGGGCAGGAAATTCCCTTGATCGCCCATCCGGTCGCGCGGCAGCGCCTGGCGCAGCGGTATGGACTCGACTGGCCGGCGCAGCGCGATACGCGGCGGGCCGCACTCGAAAAAGCGCTCAGCGACGCGCCGGACGAAGAGCACCGGCGACGGGCACAATCCAACCTCGATCTCTTCACCTTGGCCGATCAGACCGTCGGACAGATCGCCCTGTGCCTGCCGGAGGCCATCGTTGACCTGAAAACTCTGCCGAGCACGCTCGACCTCGGCGGCGGCGTGCGAGTGCAAATCGATGCACTGCCGGGTCACACCGGCGGGGACCTGATCGTACAGTTGCCGGAGCGCGAGGTAGTGTTCACCGGCGACCTGCTGTGGAATCGCTTCTTTCCGTACAGCGCCGATGCCACGCTGCACGAATGGATCCACTCGGTCCGCAAGCTGGCCTACCTGGAGCCGCGCACGGTGTATGCCGTCGGACATGGCGAACCTTGTGGGATCGGCGGACCGCGACGGCTGCTGCGGCTGTGGAGCGCGCTGCACGATCAGATCCGCGCGTCATACGATCAATCCATCCCGCTGGCCGAGGCCCGCGAGCGCTTGAGCAAACCTGAAGAATTCCAGAACGATCTGGTCCTGGCCGACGAGCCCTGCTTCCGGCAACTCGTCGATCTGTTCTACAGCGAGTTCGCCGCCGGTCACGCGCCGGAAGAATACCGAACAGGATAGGCGGATTTCAAATTTCAGATTTCAGATTTCCGATCGCGGAACTACAATCGAGCGGGTACTGAGATTCTTCTGGAAATCGAACTTTCGTGCAGCCTCTGCCCCGCCCAGTTCTGATCGGTGTCATACACCTGCCCGCCCTGCCGGGTAGTCCGCAGCACCAGCCGCCGACGGCACAGATCATCGAGCGGGCTGTCAGCGACGCCGTCACGCTGGAGCGCGCCGGCTTCGCGGCGGCGATCATCGAGAACTTCGGCGATATTCCGTTCTTTGCCGAACGGATCGAGCCGGGATCGATCGCGGCCATGGCGATGGCGGCGGCCGAGGTGCGGCGTGCCACGCGCCTGGTGCTAGGAATCAACGCGCTGCGCAACGACGCGTTGGCGGCATTGGGCATCGCGGCGGCCACGGGGGCGGCGTTCATTCGGGTCAATGTGCACACCGGCGTCTACGCGACGGATCAGGGACTCATCGAAGGCCGCGCGGGCGAGACGCTGCGCTATCGGCACCGCCTCGGTGCGGACATCGGAATTCTCGCCGATGTGCACGTCAAGCACGCCGCCGCGCTCTATCCGGCCGACATTGCCGTGGCCGCGCGCGAAACAGCCTACCGCGGATGCGCCGATGCGCTGATCGTGACGGGTTCCGCGACGGGCGTGCCGGTGAATCTGGATGACCTGCGGCAGGTGAAGGCCGCTGCGCCCGATCGGCCGGTCTTGGTCGGCAGCGGCGCAAGCGTTCAGACCGTGCGCTTGCTGCTCGAGCATGCTGACGGCGTCATCGTGGGGACGGCCATCAAACATGACGGCCAAACGACCGGACCCGTTAACCCGGATTTGGCGCGGGCGTTCGTCGAAGCCGCGGGCCATTGAACCACGAGCGGGATGGGCGGCCTTGCAGATTTACGAGCGAGATCGATTCGCGGCCGATGAGCTGGCGGTGGTGCTCAGCCACTACGACCTGGGCGTCATCGAATCCATCACGGAGTTCGCCCGCGGGTCGCGCCGCAGTCCGAAGGTGGGGATCGTGGCGGCGCGCGGCAAGTTTCTGCTCAAGCGGCGCGCCCCGGCCCGCAGCGGCACGGCGCGCGTCGAGTTCGCCCATCGCCTGCAAATTCATCTCGCCGCGCAGCAGTTTCCGCTGCCGAAGCTGATCCGTCCGCTGGATAGCGCCGAGACGGCGTTGACGCTTGGTGAATATGTCTACGAGCTGTTCGAATTTGTCGGTGGTCAGCCGTTCCATGGGGCGCCCGACGAAACGCGCGACGCGGGCCACGTGCTGGCGCGTTTTCACGAGTTGGCGCGGCAGTTCGAGCCGCCGCCCGACCATCCGCGCGGCGACTATCACGACGCGCTCACGGTCCGCACCGGGCTGAACGCGATGCCGGCCACGCTCAACGCCAACCCCAGCACCGCGCCGCCGGGCAGCGCCCCGGCCGACCGCGGCGCGCCGGCTGAAACGGCTGTCAAGCAACTGACGGAGTTGCTCTTCGACGCCTACGACCAGGCGGGTGAAGCGGCCGACAGCCTCGGGCTGCCGAACTGGCCCGAGCAGGTCATCCACTCCGACTGGCATCCGGGCAACATGCTGTTTCGCGGCGGTGAGGTCGCGGCGGTGATCGACTATGACTCAGCGCGCATTTCGCGGCGCATCATCGATATCGCCAACGGCGCGCTGCAGTTTTCAATGCTGAGTGGAAGCCACCCCGACGCCTGGCCGGCGCAGCTCGACGAGCCGCGTCTGACCGCCTTTGTCGCCGGATATGAGCGGCGCGGCGCGCTGACTGAGACCGAACTGCGCAGCCTGCCGCACCTGATGATTGAAGCCCTCATCGCTGAATCGGTCGTGCCGATCGCCGCGACCGGCGTATTCGGGCGCTTCAAGGGCTTTGGGTTCATGCAGATGGTGCAGCGCAAGGTCGCGTGGCTGCAGCAGCACGGGGCGCGCCTGGTGCACATCCTGCGCGAGTAGCAGGGATGGACTCAGAGATTCTGCGAACCCGAGCGCTCTAAGTGCTTTTCAGATCCTCAGGACCTCTGAGTCCGTTTGGGTTTGGGCCACAAGTCGCAGACGTGGCGCGCTACACCATATCCTTCAGACCGCGCAACGGACGAACGCGCACGACCTTGCGCGCCGGCTTGGCCTTGAACATCATCGGCTCTTTGGTGAACGGGTTGATGCCCTCGCGCGCTTTGGTGGCGGGCTTGTTGACGATGGTAATCTTCATCAGGCCCGGAACGGTGAAGATGCCGGGGCCCTTCTTGGAGAGATCCTTTTTGATCAGCCCGCCCAGAGCATCGAACACCGAACCGACCTGTTTGCGCGACAGCCCGGTGGACTCGGCCAGTTCCGCGTACGTGGACGACTTGGTTCGCGACTTCGAGTTAGTTGCTGCCATGATTCAGTCCCTTTCTGTAACGTATGAATTCACCAGCCTTTTCCCCGGCCGGCTGTCTTACGGAAGCTAATCGCGCGCGGCTTGGGAAGCAAGGGTTTTTTTGCGGTTTTTTACGGGAAAAACGGCAAGTTGACCGGGATTCAGGCCCGCGCGTCGGCTGCGCGTACGCCCTGGCTGTCCCAGAACTCGACCAGGTCGATGCGGGTCAGGATGCCCACCACCCGCCCAGCGCGGGTCACCAGCACGCCGGTGCTGCCCGAGAGCAACTGCCGGTAGACCTCGTCCACATCGGTGTGCTCGTCGACCACCGGCAGAGGGCGGGCCATGATCTCACGGATGCGGATCTGCCGCGGGTCGCGCCGCGCGTGCAGCAGGCGCGCCAGAGTGATCTCGCGCACGCCGCCGACCACGGTGCCGTTGTCGAGGACCGGAATTTGTGAGATTCCATGCTGCCGCAAAAGGCGCACCGCCTGCTCGGCCGAGTCCTCGGGGCTGACGGCGATGAGCGGCGTCTTGCCTTTCAGGGCCAGCACTTCCGCGGCCGTGTAGCGCCGCGATTCAGGCTTCATGAACCCCTGCTGGATCATCCACTCGTCGTTGTACATCTTCGAAAGATAGTTCCGGCCCGTATCGGGCGACAGTGCGACCACCAGATCGTCTTTGCCCAGGCGCGCCGCGTACTTCAGCGCGGCCGCGATGCAGGTTCCGCATGAGCCGCCGACCAGAACGCCCTCCAGCTTGGCCATGTTGCGCGCGACGGTGAACGAATCGTAATCACTGACGCGCACCCAATCGTCGACCATCTGCGAATTGAACGTCTTGGGGACGAAGTCCTCGCCGATGCCCTCGACCGCCCACGGCCGCGGCGTGTCGCCCGAAAGGATGGAGCCTTCCGGATCGGCGCCGATGATTCTGATCTTCGGGTTCTGCTCCTTGAGAAACTTACCGACGCCGGAGATTGTGCCGCCCGTGCCGACCCCGGCGACGAAGCACGTCACGTGGCCTTTGGTCGCCTCCCAGATTTCAGGACCGGTATGCTCGTAGTGATATTGTGGATTCACCAGATTGGCGAACTGATTGGGCTGCCAGGAATTGGAGATTTCGTTCAGCAGCCGGTCCGCCACGCCGCCGTAGCCGTCGGGCGAGTTGGTCTCGGCCGCGGCGGGCGTGATGACCACTTCGGCGCCGTAGGCCTTCAGGAGATTGATCTTCTCGGGGCTCATCTTGTCGGGCATGATGAAGATGCAGCGGTAACCCTTGACTGCGGCGGCCATCGCCAGCCCGACGCCGGTGTTGCCCGAGGTGGCTTCGATGATGGTGCCGCCGGGCTTGAGCAACCCCTCGCGCTCGGCTTGCTCGATCATCGCCAGCGCCACGCGGTCCTTGATGCTGCCGCCGGGATTGAGCATCTCGACCTTGGCATAAATCCGCGGCGGCAGCCCCGCCGCCAAACGGTGCAGGCGCACCAAGGGAGTGTTTCCGATGCATTGCAGGATGTTTTCGTACATTCCGAGCATGACGGTGATTGTATGGGCACGGCAGCGCAGGGACAAAGCGGCTCAGAACCCAGTCGCATTCCGCCGTCAGGGACATGGCCACCCGGCTAAAGCCGTGAAGCCATGCCACCCAGGGCGCCTCACAATTTCAGTTCGGACCAGTCGCGCAGGCTCGCGGTTTCCAGCGGCAGCGCGCGGCTGAGCCGCTGAACGAACGGCTCAAATCCTTCGCGCCGCATGCTGCCGGATGGCTGCGCGATATCTTCGACCCCCGCGAAGCGCCTGGCGTCGCTGGTCAGAAGCTGAAAATCATCGGGGCGCAGCGGGTTCTCCAGAAGGCTCAGTGCCGCGCCCGCATCCGGCGCGACGGGCAGCATCAGGGAACTCCGGCGCGCCACCGCGCGGCACTGCAGCTCGAGCCAGCCCAGCCAACTGACAAGCTGCGGCGCCTGCGGATGGGCGGTCGAAAGCGGAAAACGCGCCGCCAGCGCCACACGCTGCGCGTCGTCGCTGCACCATTCCTCAGCAATTCGCTGCAGCCACCACAGCCAGGCCAGCGGATCGCGCGCCGCCTCGCCGCCCAACGCCGCCAACCAGCCCTTCAGCGGAACTCCGGCGGCTTGCGCGGCGCATTCCTGGAGCAGGGCAGCGGCATCCCCCGCGCCGGAGTTGATCCGCTGCTCGCGCAGACTGGCCTGCACGCCGTCCAAGTCGCCGCGCTGCAGTTCCGGAAAGATCTGATCGAACCGTTCCCACAACGGCACGCAAGCTGCCCAGCGGCCCGCGGGTTCGACCGGCAGACCCGCAGCCGGCAAGACCACGTAAAGCGTGAACGGGAATTGCCGTGGCGCCTGATCGTGACTGGGCCAGATCGAGGCCACAATCCAGAGCGATTCGAAGCGCGGCAGCCGCGCGACCAGCCGACCGGTCAACATGGCGCCGCGCGCCGCGGCCGGACCGGCGCTGGCGTCACTGTGCGCGGCGACCCAGGTATCGTGCCCCGCGCCCAGCCACTCGGCGAAGGCCCGCGCGGCGCCCTCGCCATCCTCGACATGAATGAATTCGCGCGAAACGGGAAGTTTACCGAAGGCGCGCAGCACAGCCGGGCCGTCGCGCTGCGGCCGCAGCTTGCTCAGGATGCCTCGCATGCGCGCCATCCGGTGCCTCCACCCATGCGGATCCATCACTTCCGTTCGTGGCCGCTGCCGCCGGCCGACGCGCCAGTTTTGCCTTCGACTTCCCAGGGCGGCGGTGGGCGCTGCACGTCTCCGAAGGACTCCATGGTGATCGGCTCCGGCAGCGTCAGCACGGTCTTATCAGCACCCAGGAGCTGAAATTCCATCGTCAGAGTAAAGGCCGCGCGGCCCACATGCACCGACCAGGGCTTCGTTCGATAGCGCACGCCACCGCCGGAATCGCGCACGGCTTCGCACTGCGTGCCCAGGAACCAGAAGAACGCCGAGTCCTTCTGCTGGTTCACCGGCGTCTGATCGCCGAACTTGATGAAGAATCTGCC
>DASXUA010000564.1:0-5468 GCA_036505095.1 Phycisphaerae bacterium | reverse complement strand
CGATCGCGCTGCCCGGCGTCAAGGGCCGCTTCGACCACATGGCGCTCGACGGACGCGGGCGGTTCTGGCTGACGGCGCTGGGCAACAACTCGGTCGAGGTGCTGAATCTCGATGGCGGCGAGCGTATCGAGAGCATCAAGGGTCCCAAGGAACCGCAGGGCGTCGCTTTCATCCCGGACCTGGATCGCATCGTGGTGGCCAGCGGCGAGGATGGTATCGTGCGTTACCTTGATGAGTCGTTGAAGGTCGTCGGCTCGGTAGAGGGCCTGGAAGATGCTGACAACGTGCGCTATGACGCGCGCGAGAAGCGCATTTACGTCGGATATGGCAAGGGCGCGCTGGCGGTGCTGGATGCGGAGCGTATGTCGAAGCTCTCCGAGATTCCGTTGGACGGTCACCCCGAGTCGCTTCAGCTCGAACAGCGGGGCGCACGCATTTTTGTGAATGTTCCCGATGCCAAACACGTGGCGGTTGTCGATCGTGAGAAGGGTAAGGTCGCTGCGAAATGGCCCATCAAAGAAGCGCGCGGCAACTATCCGATGGCCCTGGATGAGGGGCACGGCCGGTTGTTCGTGGTCTGCCGCAAACCGGCGAAGTTGCTGGTGCTGGAGACAGAATCCGGCAAGGTGCTTACCAGTGTGGAATGTACCGGCGACGCGGATGACGTTTTCTATGATGCGGCGCGCGGGCGCATCTACATCTCGGGTGGCGAAGGATATATCAGCATCATCGATCAGATCGACGCCGATCATTACCGTCCCGTGGCGAAACTGCCGACGGCCTCCGGCGCGCGGACCTCACTCCTGTCGCCCGATGGAACGCGGTTGTATCTGGCCGTGCCGCACGCGCTGGGCCGCGAGGCCGAGGTGCGCGTCTATCGCACCGCGCCATGAAGAGTTCAGAGCCGTTCACCAATCCGCCGCTGAGGAACAGGAATGATTCAGGGACTGTTCGAAACGCACATCAACGTGAGCAACCTGGAGCGCTCGATTGCCTTCTATGGCGATGTGCTTGGGCTGGAACTTGGCCGGCGCGAGGAGGAACGGCGCGTGGCATTCCTTTGGATAGGCCGCTGGGGCGAGGCCATGCTGGGGCTATGGCAGAAACCGCGCGAACAGGTCGTGCCGCAGCATTTTGCGTTTCGCGCCACGATCGACGACGTGCTGAACAAATCGGCCGTCTGGCTCAAAGCGCGCGGGCTGCCCTGCCGCAACTTTCTTGAGGACGGCCCGGAGCGACCGATGGTTTTTGCCTGGATGCCGGCCCTGTCGATCTACTTCCGCGATCCCGACGGTCACTCGTTGGAATTGATCGCGATGTTGCCGGACGAGCCGCGGCCGGAATTGGGAGTGGTTTCGTGGGATGAATGGCAGCGGACCGCCCCAAAATCAGGCGGTCGGCTGTAGCCGAGCGCAGCGCTTGCACTCTGAGTTAGCTTGATGAGCAACAGCCATGAAGTGGATTACGCGCGAGCATGTCAAAGTTGATCGAGTGGCCTGCCCCTGGCTCATTCGCAAGTTTATCGATCCGCAGGCCGAGTTCATTTTCGTGCCGAAGGAGCAGGTGATGCGGGTCGCCCAGCGCGAGGACGCGATCCCGTTTGACGTCGAAGGCGTCGAACTTGGTCATCACGGGAAGGAATGCTCGTTCGAAGCGATCGTAAAACAATACGGTCTAACGAATGACCCGGCGCTGATGCTGCTGAGCCAGATCGTGAATGCCGCCGACACGGACAACACGCTCTGGAATCGGCCGGAAGGCGCAGGGCTGCGCGCGATCGCCGATGGCTTCAGCCGCTTGGGCTTGCCCGACGATCAGGAAATCCTGCGGAATGAGTTCATCGTCTACGACGCGCTGTACGCGCACTGCGCCCATGAAGTCTCTCGGGCTTGAACCGTTCCAGACGCTCGTGCTCACGACCATGCCACGCAGGTCTTTCGAGTCGCGTCCCTGAACGTCCGGTAGCCGAACTGACACGCGCCAAGTGCCGCCTTGACGTTCCGCCGGGCGTCCGTAGCATATGCTACATGATGTTACAAGTGCTACAGGCACTGGTGATTGGGATCTTGTGCGCTCGGGAAGATTCGGCCGCCCAGCGGCCAGAGGCGAGCGCTGATCCAGAAGCCGGGCAAGTGGCGCTCGCGGGATGGCGGGCGCCCTTCGACGGACCCATCGCAACCGATCGTCCGGATTTCACCGAGAGCACGAGCACGATTCCGCGCGGGCGATTCCAGGTGGAAGGCGGCTACACGTTTTCAGCGCATCGTCGCCGCGATCGTCGCACGACGGACCATGCGCTTCCCGAATTGCTGCTGCGCAGCGGGCTTTTCGAGGATGTGGAGCTGCGAATCGGATGGGAAGGGGTCTCGCTCACCGAGGAAGCGTTCCGCATCCGCAACGACGCTGGCCGGCGCCGCAATGTTCAGCAGCACGACGACGGGGGCACCGACATGAACGTCGGGTTCAAGGTGAGCCTGCTGGAGTCGGATGGGCTTCGGCCGGCTCTCAGTGTTATCGGCGCACTGTCCCTGCCCACGGGCGCTGCCAGTAAGACCTCCGGCGACGTCGACCCGGAGGCCAAGCTGTTGTGGGGCTATCCACTGAGCGAGCGGCTCGGACTTTCGGGGAATTTCAACTTCGCCGTGCCGTCGGATGAAACCGGGCGTTTTCTCCAATGCGCGGCATCGATTTCGCTCAGCTTTTCGATCAGCGACTGGCTGGGCACATACGTGGAGTACTTCGGCTTCTATCCGAACGAACGCGGCGCCGATGGCGCGCACTACCTCAATGGCGGGCTCACCTTTCCGATCACGGAAGACCTCCAGTTCGACGTACGTGCCGGCTGCGGGCTGAACGAAGCGGCCGACGACCTGTTCACCGGTGTGGGCTTCGCCTTTCGTTTCTAGCGTAAGCCCGCCGATCGTGGAGCCGAACATGAATTTTCTACTCGATGTCCTTTTCATGGCCTTGTCGGACTCGCTCAGCACGCTGCTGACCAGAATCTTCGAGGCCGCGCTGGGGCTGCGCGGGTGACGCGGCCCATGCGCGGAACGCGGCCGACCGTAAGGTCGGACGCGTCAAGCGGGTTGTCGGCGCGTTGGGTGGCCCCGGCCAGTCCGAATCTGGCCGACAACGCGGGACTGCGGCCGGCTGGTCATTCGCCGCGGATTTGCGTATCGCCAGGGAGTGCACGCAGCATGGATTGGACCACACCGCTTTACATATTGATTTCGATCCTGCTGGTATTGATGAACGGCTTTTTCGTTCTGGCCGAGTTCGCACTGGTCAAAGCACGCGCCACGCGAATCGAGGAGTTGGCACGCAAAGGCAATCGCCCCGCGCGCGTGGCGCGCGAAATGCTCGCGCATCTGGACAACTACCTGTCGGCGACGCAGTTGGGAATCACGGTTGCCAGCCTGGGTCTGGGGTGGATTGGCGAGCCAGCCTTCTCTGGGCTGATCAGGCTGGCCGTCGATCTGCCCGCCTGGTGGTCGCGGGAGATGAGTCACACGATCTCCGCGGGGATAGCGTTTGCGATCATCACGTTTCTGCACATTTGGATCGGAGAGTTGGCGCCCAAGAGTCTGGCGATCCGCAGAGCCGAACAGGCGGCGCTGGCCGTCGCCTATCCCATGCGCTGGGCGTACTTCGTATTTTATGTGCCCATGCGACTGCTGAATGGCGCCTCCAACTGGCTGCTGCGCAGGATGGGCTTGGAGGCAGAACACACTGAAATCGCGCACTCGGTCGAGGAGCTGCGCATGCTGCTGTCCTCGGCGCAAACGAGCGGGGAGCTGTCCCTGAACCGCCTGCTGGTGATGGAGAACCTCTTCGAGCTGGGTGCGCAAAAGGTGCGTGACGCCATGATCCGCTGGCCCGACGTCCAGTCGCTTTCGATGGCGGCCACCGGTGACGAGGTGCTTCGCGCGCTGGGCGAACACCGCTTCTCTCGTTGGCCGGTGCTGGATGCGCGCGGCCGGCCGAGTGGGTACTTGCTGGCCAAGGACCTGGTCGTGGCTGGAAGCGGGGCGGCCAATTGGACGCGCTTCGTGCGCGCGCTGCGCGTCGTGCGGCCGCAGGACAACCTTGAAACGACCTTGCAACGGCTTCAGCGCGATGGGGCGAACATGGCCGTGGTGCTGGAGCAGGGGCGCCCGATTGGCCTGATCACGCTCGAAGACATCCTGGAAGAAATCGTGGGGCGCATCGAGGACGAGTACCCAAGGCTTCCGAAGGTATACCTGAAGGACGCGTTGGCTAACGGTGGCGTGGCCCTCGATGTCCAGGCTCAAACACCCGACGAAGCGATCCGCGAGCTGGCGGCGTTGATTGCGCCGGGGCATCTGCCGCCGAGTGTGGATGTGGGCGCCGTCGCGGTAGCGCGCGAGCGGCAGGTGTCGACGGATATCGGGCAGGGCGTAGCCATTCCGCACGCGCGCTGCGTGGGCCTGGCGAATCCCATCCTGGTGTTCGGGCGCAGCGGCGCGGGGATTCCCTTCAACCCGAAATCGAGCGAGCCAGTACGGTTGATCTTTTTGATCGTCACGCCGGCCGAGCGGCCGAACCTGCAAGTGTTCTTGCTCAGCCAGATCGCCAGTATCGTCCGCAGCGAATTCGTGCGCGAGCGCCTCAGCCGCGCGCAGTCCGCGCAGGAAATCACCGAAGTCATCGCCGCCGCCGATCCGGCGGTGACGGGGTAACATGCGCGACCTGCTCGCGCGCCGGCTTTGCAGGATAAGGAGTGACATTGATGCCCGCGTATTCCACGGCCTGGCTCCGCCAGAGCGTGCCACCCTGCAGTGGTTAACACTTCGAGCCGCTCCTGCGTCTATTGGATTGATAGGCGCCCGCCGGGGGTGCCGCGGACCTGGACCTGAGGAGGATCGATCATGAGCGGCCGTGTTCTGGCAATCACGATTATCGGATTTTTCGGGCTGGCGTTCACACATCGGGCACTGGCCGGGCCGCCACTGATCTGCCATCCGATTGAGATCGGCAACGCCAAGTCGCTACCGTGGGGCGGCGGCAACGGTTTCGACAGCGATCCGAAGTATGATGTCAAACGGGTGACGGCCGACACGCTGGAGTTGCTCAACCCGCAGACGGACGTGCTGGTGCGGATGGAAACCATGCGGCGCGCGACTTTGTACGTTCGCGAGAACCGCGCCGCGGCGCTGGAACTCTTCTCGGCGTTGCAAGCGCGCGTGCTGGATGCGGAAGCCGGCGGCGAGCCGGATGGGTTGGCTTGGTTCGATGCGGGCTACCTGGCTCAGACGTATGCGCAGTTGGGAATCGAGACGAATGGGAAGGGCCAAGGACCGGTCGGCTACGACTGGGCCGAAAAGGGGCTGGCGCTGCGCGGCAATGATCCGGGTATGGAGTTTGCGCTGGCGCTCATGACCTTCAATGGTCACGGCAAGAACAATCTGGCTGCCGAGCGTCCGGACCACGACGCTCATGTGCGCAAG
>DASXUA010000563.1:0-17664 GCA_036505095.1 Phycisphaerae bacterium | reverse complement strand
GACCGATCAGGCGTGTTTTCGTGATGGTCGGGCGCGATTCGCTGCGTAAGACGCCCTCGGTATCGACGCCAATCGCGGTCAGCAGTGCACACAAACGTTCGCCGGCCGAATCCCGACCGACCGCCCCGCAGCAGATCACTTGCGTGTGCAGCGCCCGCAGGCAGGCGGCCACGTTGGCGCAGCCGCCGACGCGCTCATCGCGTTGTACGGCCCGCAGCACCGGCACGGGGGCCTCCGGGCTGGTCCGTTCGGCGTCGCCGTAGATGTAGCGATCGAGGATCAGGTCCCCCACCAGCAGAACCCGGGCACTTCCGAAGGCTCGCACTCTTTCAATCAGCTCGTTCACGGCGCAAAAGATTACCCGCCATGCCGTGCATTACCAAGCTCACGGATGAGCCCGGCGTGTATTTTGGCACATAACATGCTACAAGCTTCATCAGCGGGCGCTGCGCGTGACGAGTTCGCCGGCGGCGTCCGCGGAAAAGGAGAACGCTCAAATGCTGGGTACGCTGTTGATCATTCTTCTTATCCTGCTGCTTTTGGGCGCGGTGCCGGTCTGGCCGTATAGCCGGAGTTGGGGCTACTACCCAAGCGGCGGCCTGGGATTAGTGCTACTGATTATCATCATCCTGCTGCTGACAGGCCGCATTTGATCGCTCGTCAGGCCGCGACCTGCGTGGACAGCGCGTCGAGATTATCGATGGTGACTTCGGCTGCGCCGCTTTCCGGCGCGGTGCGGTCGCCATAGACAGCATCGATGCGGCGGACCATCACGGTTTGCCAGCCGAGTTTCCGCGGGGCGATGAAATCCTTGGTCACATTATCGGCCACGTACATGCACTGAGCGTGTGGCACGCCCAGCCGCGCGGACATCTCTTCGAAGGCGCGCACGTGCGGCTTCCAGAAGTCGCGCCCCCATTCGTCGGTGATGATGATCTGGTCCACGCGCGCACGCACGCCTAAGGCGTCGATCTTGGCATTTTGCACGGCCACCAGCCCATCGGAGATGATCCCGAGCTTGACGGTCCCATGCAGCCGCTGCAGAGCGCGATCGGCGTCGGGGAATAGCTCGATCTTTGGGCGGTGCGTGTAGTAGGCGTGCATCATGGCCGCGACGAGTTCTTCGGTGCCGGGCTGGACGGAGGCGCGCGAACACACCTGTTGAATCACCTCGTTGAACACGCGCCCACGGTGCTGGGTGTCGAACAATCGGCACATTACGCCGCGCAGCTCTTCGGCCGGTGTCGCCAGCGTTTGAGCGAACGCCTCGGCCACGGCGGCAAAGCCGCTCATGGCGTACGCACGCTCCGGGTAGAGGGTGTCGTCCAGATCGAAGATAACGGCCCGGATCACGGCTGATGGTTGTCCAAACTGTCCACGAAGACCGATCGATCGTAACGCAACATGGCCAGGTGATCGCGGAAGCCCAGCGGATCGATCCGCACCTTGCGTCCGAGATACTCAGCCAGCAGCCAGCGCGGGAAGTCGGCCCCGGCTTCGATCGCCAGCGGCGCGCCGCCGCCGAAGCGCGGATTGATCTCGATCACGCGGATGCGGCCCTCAGGTGTGCGCATGCACTGCACCGTGATCACGCCACGGCAGTCGCCCAACACGTCAGCCACGCGCCGGCCGATCTCCATGATGCGTTCGTCCTTGACGATCACGCCCTTGCTGACCTCGCCGGTGCGCACTTCGAGCCGCTTGCGCGGCACCACGCAGCGCGGCACGCCGTCAAAGCCGCAATACACGTCCAGCGTATGTTCGGTCCCCCGGATGTACTCCTGCACGATGGGATCGGGGACGCGCGCCCCCAGCGTGCGCAGCTCCTCGGCCGAGCGGATCACGTAGTTTCCTTTTTCGGCGCTGCCCTCGCGCGGCTTCATGTAATAAGGAAATCTCTGGTCAGTCAGCGCGAGCGCCTCGTCGAGCGTCCAGGTCTGCGGCGTGTCGATCCCGGCCGATTGCAGCAGGCGGCAGGTGGTGAGCTTGTCGCGGCAGGTGCGGACCACGGACTCAGAGGAAATGATCACGCGCGTGCCGATCTCGGCGAAGCGGGCGGCGGCGCTGCTCAGGGCCGGCAGGTCCGAATCGATCGTCGGAATGATCAGATCGATGCGCTCGCGGCGGGCCAGCTCCAGGAGCGACGGGATGTAGGGCTCCTCGTCGATGCGTGGGACAATATGCGGCGAATCCACGCGGTGCATGGCCGGCGCGGTCCAGTTGATGTCCGTGCCATGCACGCGCAGCTTGATCTGGAGCGCGTCGGCGGCGCGGCGGAAGAGCTCCACCAACTCGATCCGTCGGCCGACGCAGGTGAACAGCAGGTCGATGCGCACTTTGCGCCGGATGGCCGGCGCGCTGCGGCGCGTACGGGCCGCTCGGGGCTTGACCGCAGTTCGCTTTTTCCGGACTGCCATCGCGCGTTACCGCATTTCTTGACGCAGAGACGCTGAGAACGCAGAGAGAAGTCAGGTTGTGCTTCGCAGCGCCCTCGCGTCAGGACCTATATACCGCGATGGAACGCGCCCTGCAAAATTATCGGCTTTTTCAGGCTGCGGGCCCGTGTTACGCTCTGATCCGGCGGGTGGCGTGTCCCAGCAGAAGGCGCGGGTCGCTGCCCCGCGCCGCACCACCAAGGCTGACCGAACATGATCGCCGAAATTATCAGCATCGGAACCGAGTTCACGAGCGGGCTGGCACTGGACACGAACAGCGCCTGGCTCTCGCGGCGGCTGGGCGCGCTGGGCATCCCGGTTCACAGCCACCACACCGTCGCCGACGAACAGCCGGAGATTCGCGCCGCGCTGGAGGCCTCAGCAGCGCGCTGCGACCTGTTACTGGTGACGGGCGGTCTGGCGCCGACGCCCGACGATCTGACGCGCCAGGCGCTGGCCGAGGCCCTGGGCGTCGCGCTCGAAACCGACGCGCAGGCACTCGCTGAATTGCACGCATTCTTTGTACGCATGCAGCGAAGCATGCCCGAGTCCAACGCTATCCAGGCGCAGCGGCCACGTGGCAGCCGCACGATCCCGAACACGCGCGGCACCGCGCCAGGCATCCATGCGCGCCTGCAGCGCGCCGACGTTTACGTGCTGCCGGGTGTCCCCGAAGAAATGATGACCATGTTCGAGCGCAGCATCGCGCCGGAGCTGGCCGGCCGGGCGGGCGATCAGCTCATCCTGACGCGCACGCTGCATTGTTTTGGCGCCGCCGAAGCCGTCATCGGAGAAAAACTCGCGCATTTGATGCGCCGCGGGCGCAATCCAAGCGTCGGCACGACGGCCAAGCAGGCCGTCATCAGCATCCGGATCGTCGCATCGGGACCGCGCGATCCACGCGGCGCGCCCGTTCAGAACCGCGCGCGTGAGCGAGCGGACGCAGACGTGCAGAGCATCAGCGCGCGTGACCTCCCGGAGCGCGACGTGGCCGAAATCAAGTCGCTGCTCGCTGAAGTGATCTTCGGCGAAGAAGATGACACGCTGCAGTCGGTCGTCGGCCGGATGCTGATCGACAAGCGGCTCACGCTGTCCACCGCCGAGTCCTGCACCGGCGGCCTGCTGGCCAAGCGTCTCACGGATATTTCCGGCAGCAGCGCCTATTTCCTCCGCGGATTCGTTACCTACTCAAATCAGGCCAAGCTCGATCTGCTCGGCGTGCCGGAGCTATTGCTGACGGAGCACGGCGCGGTTAGCGAACCAGTCGCGGAAGCGATGGCCGCCAACTGCCGCGCCCTGTCCGACAGCGACTCTGCCATTTCCATCACTGGCATCGCCGGTCCCACCGGCGGCACGCCCGACAAGCCGGTGGGTCTGGTCTACATCGGTCTGGCCGATCGCCAGCGCGTCGAGACACACCGCTATCTGTTCGGCGAGCACCTCACGCGCGCCGAAATCCGCGACCGCACCTGCAAGACCGCGCTCAACCTGCTGCGCCTGCGGCTGCTCGGAACCGCAGCGAATGGATAGTTCTTGCTACTCATCCGGGGACAACCCGCCTTGTCACGGATCCGGAGGAGACGAAGCCATGATCACACAAACGGTCGACCCCGAAAACGAGCTCACGACGACGCTCTATGCCCAGCACCAGGCCGCGCTGCGCGCATTCGTTGTCCGGCGCAAGATCCCGCGTGCCTTCCAAGCCACGCATTCGCCGGAGGACGTGACGCAGCACGTCTGGCAGGAAGCCTTGCCGCACCTGCGGGCAGTCTACGACTCGGGCCAGGGCGGAGTCTTGCCCTATTTGTTGACAATCGCCTGGCATCATCTGGGCAGGATGTGGGGCATCGTCAGCAAACGACGCAAGCGGGCGAACCGAGAGGCAGATTGCGTGCGGACCGAAGCCCGGACCGCCGTGAGCGTGCCAGCGACCAAGCCTCGCCAAACGCTGGCCCGCTGGATGAACTCGTGGCGGCTGAGGGCCAAGCTTCATTCGAAGCGGCGGTGGCGCTCCTGCCGCCCGACGAGCGGCGCGCCATCGGGTTGAAACGCCAGGGCTGTTCGCGTGAACAGATTGCCGCGCTCCTCGACCGATCACCCGAAAGCATCCACGGCCTGCTCCGGCACGCCTACGCCCGGCTGCGCCGAAACCTGGGACCCCTCCGCACCGCGCGCGAGTGACCCGTCCGAAAAGAATTTTTCGTCCGGGGCGCCCCATTTTCCGGCGAAGCGCCTTTTACTAATATAGAGGGGCCGCTTTGCAGGCCGCAGATCCGAGGATGGAGGAGGAATCACGTGACGCGCCATCTCTTCACGACCTTTGCTTTGATTTGCCTTTGCCTGCTGGCCATCGAACAGCATCTGCAGAAACATGCGGTCTACGGCGGGCAGTTTTGGTCGCGATCGTAAGCACTGGACGCTGAGACGCTGAGAAGAATTGGAACTGAATCCCTCAGTTACCTCAGCGTCTCAGACGTCAACCAATCCGGCAGGGAGGCCGGCGCGAGTGGCAACGGACGTCACGCCGACAACTTAAAGCGACAGTGAACTCAGTTCGACGGAACCATCGGCCGGCGCGAACGCCCCGCCGCTGATGTTCTGGTTTCTGTTTGTCCTGGCGGCGGCGGCGTTCGTACCGTGTGTGTTGCTGCCGGAATGGCGCGACTATCAGGCCGCCCGCGTCGCCGAGGAAGTCGCCACGCGTGAGACTGCGCGGCTGCGGACCGAACTCGATCAGCAGCGCCGCGCGCTGGAAGCCGTGCGCAGCGACCCGGCCGTCGTGGAGCGCATGGCCCGCCGCGAGCTGGCCTACGGCAAACCCGGCGAGTTGGTCATGGCGGTCGCCGCCACGTCCGCCGAAGACTCGCCCGCACTGCCGGATCCCGTGGCCGCCCCCAGCCCCCCCGCCGCCGTCGAGCGGATACTGAGCTGGATTCCCTTCGCGGCCGACGACAACCTCTTCTGCGACCCCCCCACGCGCCGTCTGATCATGGGCCTGTGCGGCGCGCTGCTCGTGTCGGCGTTCATCCTCTTCCCCCCGCGCCGCGCTCCCGCTGAGTAGCGTGTGGGCAACGCTCCCGTTCAGATGGGGATGAGAGCCCGTTGCCCCGCCGGTAGGATTGCTACCGGCGGGTAGTGGTTTCCCTTAGTGTGCGCCTGCCAGCTTCGGCGACTAACGCGCCTCTTTGCGGAAATGTTCCGCCAGCTTCTGAAGGGTCCAGGCGTTGCCATGATCGAAGTGCGCGCGCATCTTCCGCGATTCTTCATCGTCGCCGAAACCCACGCCGACGCAGCGCACCCGCGTCTGCTCGTCGCCGAGCGGCTCGAAATAGACGATTGTCCACATGCGCTGGATTGCGTTCATGAACGGGAAGCCGGCCGGCGGCTTGGTGGCTTTGATTGATATCATGTGATTCGGTTCGAAGCTCAGGATCGTGTTCTCGATCGTACCTTCATCGCCGAGCACCCCCTCGTTCTTGTATTTGGTCAGCATCTTGCCGCCGACGCGCAGGTCAATTTCGGCCATCGCCACCATCCAGGATTCGAGGCCCTGTTTCGTCGTGAACGCGGACCACACTTGTTCGACCGGCGCGTCGACCACCCCTTCGACCAGCAGGGGCGCGGTGGGATCGGCGCCGGCGGCCGACTGCGCCAACCGCTCGTGCAGCGTGTTGAGAAAAAGGGCGTTGTTTTTCAGGAAATAATCGAAAGCCTCGTCCCACTCTTTCTCGCCCGCGCGCCATCCGACCACGCTCAAGCGCAGGCGCGTGGCCTTTTCGTCGGCCGGTTCGAAAGTGTAGGCGGACCAAGTCCCGCCCTGTCGCACGTTCGGAAACTGCGGCGGCGCACTCCCGCTGATCGACAGCATCTCGCCCGGAACAAACGCCAGCACCTTGTTCGGAGCGCCCGCCCAGACGCCGTAGCGCCCGCCGGACTTCAATTCGATCTCCGCCTCGGGCTGCAAGTAGCGGCGATAGCCGGCCGTCGTGGCCAGCGCCTGCCACACGTCCTCCACGGCCGCGGGGACGGTCAGCTCGAAATCCTGACGCGTCTCGGCTCCCCGTATGGCCGTGACCCTGACGTGTCCGGCGGTCCAACTATCTTGTTGCAGCCGCGGAGCCTCCCGCGTCATGCCCACGCGCGCGATAAAGGTGTCGGACCGCTCGCAATGTTCTTTCAGCCGAGTCAGCACGACCTCCCAGGCGCGCTCGAAGTATGTGATGTACCGCTCCCAGGCCTCACCCTCGCCGAAGCCGTGCTGCGTCAGCGTCACGCGCGTCGTGTCCGGCTGGAGTTCGGCAAAGCGCACGACCACCTGCGTGCGCGCGCCGCTGTCGCGCAGCTCCGGAATCGAGGGCGGCGCATTCCAAGTGAACGCCAACATCTCTAGCGGGATGAAACTGAGTACCGTGCAGCCCTCCGAACCGCGCGCACCCTCCGGCGCGCTCCGATCGAACAGCCACTCGTATCGGCCACCGAGCCGCAGCTCGATCTCGGCCTTGTCCGCGACGAATTCCGCGGGGCCGTCGCTGGTGGTCCACAGCTTCCAAACCGCGCTTCGCGGCGCGCTAACCACGACTTCCTTCACAATCCGCCGTTCGCTGGCGGACGTCGCCGTCGCACCGGATGTTTTTTCGTCGCCCGCCAGCGCGGGGTGGACCATCAATGAGATCGCCGTCAGTCCACATAACACTCGCATTGCAGGTTCCCTCGTTTGTCCTACCGCCACACCGCCAGGATCACACCGATCATGGCCATGTAAACAAACTGGTACGCCGCGTCGAGCCCGTACGTGCCGATCGCTTTGTCCGCTGCCAGCCAGCCGGTGAACGCGACCGCCGACGTCGGGCCCAACCATAACAGCAGCCCCAGCGCCAGGCCGCCCGCGATACCGGTCACGTTGAACGCTGTCACCAGCAGCGCCATCACAAACGCCAGCAGCAGGTACGCTCCGATCATTCCGCCGAAAAACACCAGCGGAGGGCGCTTCGCTTGCATGGCCCGCAGTTGCTCGTGCGTGTAGCCGTGCAGCCGCTTCCAGAGGTTCCCGAACAGGGCTTGGTACCAGACCGCGCCCAGGAAGAACGTGGCCAGCGCCGCCGTGAACACCGCGAGCCAGTTGATCTTGGCCAGATCAAACGTGGGCATGGGATTCTCCTGTGGAATCGGTGTGGGACGCGGTCGGCGTCGTCCGCGCTGCTTCGCTCAGTAGCCGGTCGAAGTACGCGCGAAGTTGGCGCACCGATGCGTCGAAAGGAGCCAGGGACGCCGCGGCCCGCGCTTGCATGATCCCGCCTTCCATCACCGTCAGGATGAAACGCGCCAGCTCATCGCGATCGATCCCCGACGGCAACCGGTCGCCGGCCGCGTCGAGCCACTGCTTCACCGCGGCGATCCAGTTGTTGAAGTTCAGATCGATGAGCCGGCGGATTTCGGGATGATCGTCGCTGAGTTCCAGCGCCAGATTGCCAATCGGGCAGCCCATCTTGCAACCGGTGGTCTCCAATCCGCGCCGATAATTTCGCAACAGCGCGAAAACGCGCTCGACGGGATCGCTGGTCGCCTCCGCGGCGCGGTCGATGACCATTGGATGCAGCCCTTGGACGTAGCGCTCCAGCACCCCGATCAACAGTGCTTCCTTGCTCGGAAAAAAGTGATAAAGGCTGCCGCTGTTGACATCGGCCTCGCGCAGAATCGTTGCGATGCCTGTCGCGTGGTAGCCTTGCTCGTAAAACAGGCGCATCGCGGTGTCGAGCACACGGGTACGCGTGTCAGAGCTTGGCGCGCTTCGGCTCATTGATTGAGCATTCTATCAAGAGACCAGCCTGGCGTCAAGTTAATTTGATCGATTGTTCAAGATCGAATTTAAGCCTAGCCATGACAATTACTTGCGGCAAGTTGTGCTTTGGCGTGGCAGTAGACTCAATCTGTCCGCGGGATCGGGCGATATCGCGCCAGAGACCTTGCGCCGGCCTCGCGCGCGTAAGTTGCCGCGTTATCGGAGGAACCCATGAAAGGGATCGTGTTCACTGAATTCCTGGAAATGATGGAGGAGCGCTTCGGCCTGGAGGTTGCCGATCGCGTCATCGAAGGCAGCCGGTTGAAATCCGGCGGGGCCTACACGGCCGTCGGCACTTATGACCATCGTGAATTGCTGCAGCTCGTCAGCCAGCTCAGTCAGATTATCGGAACGGCGGTCCCCGATCTCGTGCGGGCGTTCGGTGAGCATCTGTTTGGCCGTTTCGTCTCCGCCTACCCGCAGTTTTTCACGGACGTCACTTCGACATTCGAGTTTCTCACCGGCATCGAGGGCCACATCCACGTCGAGGTCCGCAAACTCTACCCCGACGCGGAGCTGCCGCGCTTCACCTGCCGCAAGCTCTCGCCGGAGCGGATGGAAATGATCTATCGCTCGTCACGCCCCTTCACTGACTTTGCCGAGGGCCTGATCCGCGGCTGTGCCGCACATTTCGGCGAGTCCATCCGCGTTGAACGCCACGACCTCTCGCAGGGCGCGGAACATGCCGCGCGTTTCACCTTGACCTCGATGGCGAGTGTACCCGCATGCACGATCCCGAGTTGCTGAACCGACGCTGCGCGCGCGAGCGCCAGGCGCGCAAGGCGGCCGAGACCCTGCTGGAGCAGAAGAGCCGTGAACTCTTCGACCTCAATCAGCAGGTCCAGAAGGCCTACCAGGAATTGGAGCGGCGCGCCGCGCAACTTACCGCGGCCAATGACCAGTTGCGCATCGAGATTTCGCAGCGCCAGCAAGCCGTCGAAGAAAGCCGCAACGCCAAAGAAACCGCCGAGCTGGCGAACCGCTCCAAGAGCACTTTCCTGGCCAACATGAGCCATGAAATACGCACGCCGATGACCGCTATTCTCGGCTATGCGGATTTGCTGCTCGATCCCGACCTCGAACCCGGTGACAGCCTGAACGGCATCCAGACAATCCGCCGCAACGGCCGCCACCTGCTGGCCGTCATCAACGATATTCTCGATCTCTCCAAGATCGAGGCCGGCAAGATGCAAGTCGAGCGCATCCCCTGCTCGCCTTGCCACGTACTTGCCGAGGTGGCTTCGCTGATGCGCGTGCGCGCTATCGAGAAGAACCTGTCTTTCGGTGTGGAGTACGCTTTTCCGATTCCCGAGCAGATCTATTCCGATCCGACGCGCCTGCGGCAGATCCTGATGAACCTGGTGGGCAATGCCATCAAGTTCACGAATAACGGCGGTGTCCGGATCATCATCCGCTACGACCAATCCTCCGGTGCACCGCGGCTGCACTTCGAGATCGTGGATACCGGTGCCGGCCTGACACCCGAGCAGGTCGGCAAGCTGTTCGAGCCCTTCGAACAGGCCGATAGCTCCACCACGCGCCGCTTCGGCGGAACCGGTCTGGGTCTGGTGATCTGCCGCCGCCTGGCGCAGATGCTGGGCGGCGACGTCGAAGTCCAGAGCACGCTGGGGCAGGGCAGCTCTTTCATCGTGACCATCCAGGCCGAGTCGCCGCCGAACACGCGCATGATCGAGCGCCCGCTGGAAGCCGGCGAAACAGAATCGGTCGCGAGTGCGCTGGCCCAGAAGATCATTCGCTTGAGTGGGCGGATTCTCCTGGCCGAGGACGGGCTTGATAACCAGCGGCTGATTTCCTTCGTGCTCAGGCGGGCCGGCGCGGAGGTCGCAGTAGCGCAGAATGGACGAATCGCTGTGGAATTGGCACTCGCGGCCGTCGCCCAGCACCAGCCCTTCGACCTGATCGTGATGGACATGCAGATGCCCGAGTTGGACGGCTATGGCGCGACCGCCAAGCTGCGCAGCAAGGGCTATGAGCGCCCCATCATCGCCCTCACGGCGCATGCGATGGCCGGTGACCGCCAGAAGTGCCTGAAGGTGGGCTGCGACGACTACATGACCAAACCCATCGATAAACAGAAGCTACTGGCCTTGGTGGCCGAGTTCATGCGCTTCCACGGCGCAGCACCGCCTGCGAGCGCTGGTGATGCAGGCATCCTGCCTTGTGGTGCAGGCATCCTGCCTGCACGTGGAGCCGATACGGCACCACCACTGTTCAGCGAATTCGCCAACGACGCTGACATGGCCGAAATCATCGAGCAGTTCATCAACGAGCTGCCCGCGCGGATCGCGGCGCTGCAATCGGCCGTGCAGGAACGCGACCTGCAAACGCTGCGCAGCCTGGCGCATCAGCTCAAAGGCGCCGCCGGCGGCTATGGGTTCGCGCCCATCACTGCCGCCGCCAAAGAGCTCGAGCAGGCCGCCCGCGATGCACGCGACATCGAGATCCTCCAGGATCGGATCGACGAACTGGTCAATGTTTGCCGGCGCGCTCGCGCGCGCTCCGCGGAAACCGCAGTCGCGCCCGCGTAGCGAGCACCCCGCCGCAGAGGATGAGAGAACGGCATGCCCGCCAGCGTTCTGATTATCGATGACGAGCCCTTGATCCACGAGCTGCTCGTCGTGCGGCTCCGGTCGGAAGGCCTGAAGTTTCATCACGCCTTCAGTGCCGGCGAGGGACTCGAAGCCGCGCGCACCGTCCAGCCCGATCTGATGCTCTTGGACGTCATCATGCCCGGTGAGTCGGGCTTCGATCTTTGCGCGCAACTCAAGGCCGACCCGCTCACCTCCGCGGTCCCCGTCATCTTTCTGAGCGGCAGCACGGAGCTGATCGACAAGGTCAAAGGTTTTGACGCCGGGGCAGTGGACTACGTGACCAAGCCCTTCGAAGCCGCGGAGCTGCAAGCGCGCATCCGGGCCGCGCTGCGTTCCAAGCGCTACCAGGACATGCTGGCGCAGCGCGCCCAGATTGACGGCCTCACCGGTCTGTGGAACCGCGCCTATTTCGACCAGCGGCTGCGCGAAGAAGTCGTCGCGGCCCAGCGCTACAGCCGGCCCATGGGCTTGATCATGATGGACCTGGATAATTTCAAACGCATGAATGACACCTACGGCCATCCCTTCGGCGACCGCATCCTGCAAACCGTCGGCGAACTGCTGACCGAAACCTGCCGCACCGGCGACACCGCCTGCCGCTACGGCGGAGAAGAGTTCGGCATCCTGCTCCGCGAGGCCGACGTCCAGCAGAGCATTCGGGCCGCCGAACGCGTTCGACAGCGCCTCTCTGAAATCGATCTGGAGGCGCGCGGCCTCCGCGTCACGGTCACGGCCAGTTTTGGGGTATCGACCCTGGACCTGACGCTCGATCAGGTCGCACACGCCCAGGAGCGCCTGCTGTCCGATGCCGATAACGCCCTATACCAAGCCAAGCATGCCGGGCGCGACCGCGTGTGTGCCTTTGGCTTGACCCCCACTGCCGCGCTTACTATACAGGCTCCGTGATCATCCAGAATCTGAAGGATATTCAGCACCGGCACGGCTACATTCCGGAGCGCGAGCTGCGCCGGCTCTCCGCCCGCATCAATGTGCCGCTCTATCAGTTGTACGGCGTGGCCACGTTCTATCCGCATTTTCGGCTGACGCCGCCGGCGGATATTGAAATCCGCGTCTGCCGCGACATGTCTTGCCACATGCGCGGGCAGCGCACGCAGCGCGCGCGGATCGAGCAGATTCTGCGCGAAGTGAGCGTGCTCCATGACGGCAGCAAAAAGGTGCAGATCGACGAGGTTTCGTGCCTGGGCCGCTGCGACGGCGCGCCCGCGTTCGCCATCAATGACACCATCTATAGCGGCTGCACGGATGATGAACTGTGGCAACTCGTCAGCCAGGCCCGTGCCGGCCAGGCGCTCCCCCCGCAGCCGATCGCGCGGCGCGCGCAGCGCCTGCGTTTGGATCCATATGACGCGATGCCCTTCTATCGGCAGGTCAAATCCCTGGCCGAATCGCAGAACTTCGAAAAGGTGATCGCCGAACTCAAGGCCTCCGGCATGCGCGGCATGGGCGGCGCGGGATTCCCCACCGGCATGAAATGGGAGCTGGTCCGCAAGTTCGGCGAAGGGAGCGGCATCCAGAAATACGTCGTCTGCAACGCCGACGAATCCGAACCGGGCACGTTCAAGGACCGCGAGATCATCCGCAACGCGCCGCACTGCCTGATTGAGGGCATCATTCTGGGCGGCCTGACCATCGGCGCCACCCAGGGCTATCTCTTCATCCGCCACGAGTACGATCAGGAAGCCCGCCTGTTGCAGGAGACCATCGACGCGGCGCGCCAAGCCGGCGCCGTCGGGAAGAACATCTTCGGATCAGGCCTCGATTTCGAACTCGAGGTCTTCGTCAGCCCCGGTGGCTATATCTGCGGCGAGGAGACGGCGCTGCTCGAGGCCATCGAGGGCAAGCGCGCCGAGCCGCGCAACAAGCCGCCCTTCCCCGGCACGCACGGCCTGTGGCAGAAACCCACGCTGCTGAACAACGTCGAGAGCTTTGCCTGGGTGCCGCTGATTCTGACGCGCGGCGGCGAGTGGTACAAATCGCAAGGCGTCAACGGCGCGGCCGGACTGAAGTTCATCGGTGTCAGCGGACACGTCAACCGACCCGGCGTCTATGAGATCCCGCTGGGCACCACTGCGCGCGACCTGATCGATACATACGCGGGCGGCGTGCTGGATCGTAAGGCGCTCAAAGCCTTCGCGCCGTCCGGCGCGTCGAGTGGCTTTCTGCCGGCCGCCCAAGTCGATATCCCCATGGATTGGAAGCCGCTGCAGGACGCCGGGACGATGCTCGGTTCAGGCGCCATGGTTGTTTTCGCCGAGGGCACCTGCATGGTCGATGCCGCCCTGTGCGTGGCGCGCTTTTTCCGCAACGAATCCTGCGGCAAATGCGTCCCCTGCCGCCTCGGCACGCAGAAGATCGTGGACCTGCTCACTGAAGCCACGACGGGCAGCCGCAAGGAGCGCACCTTCACGATGGGCCAGTCGGAATTCCACGCGCTCATCGACGAATTGGCGCTGGCCATGGGGCTGACCAGCATCTGCGGCCTGGGCCAGATCGCCCCCGCGCCCATCAAGAGCGTCATGAAGTATTGGCCGGACGAAATCAACGACCACGTGCTCAAAAAGCGCTGCCCGGCCGGCACGTGTTTCGTCTAACAGCCGTTGCGGGGTGTCAATTCCCGGCGAGAAGCTGCGCGACCGCAACAACGGTCTGGTCTCCGCTTACCTGGCCATCGGCTAATAGCATCGCGGCGTTCTGGGCAACATCGTACCGGCTCATCCAGCCAAATGCCGAGGCGACCGGCACGGATACGGTGACATTCCAAATCACTGTGCCGGAGCTGCCACCCGCGGATCCTGCTGCTCCCCCTTTCCCAACAGCGACCATAACCCTAAAGTATTAGCCGGACCGGGGTCGGCTTCGCGGACTCGCTTCACATTGGCAACTGAGCGCGATTTCGGGAGAGGAGAGAGCCATGTTCAGGTTCGTAGTCAACGCGGTCATCATTGCGTTAGCCGTTTCAAGCGCGAGCGCGAACAATGTCGCCATCGACGTGGCGATCGACCCGCCCGCCAGTCCCCTGGGCTACCTGCCGGGAGATATCGTCCGCGTGGCCGTGCGGCTCCGAGACGAGACCACCGATGTCAACAGCCTCGAGCTGGTGCAGGTCGACCTGAAGGTGACGAACGCAACCCTGGTTCCGCAGTTCGATCCCAACGACAGCACTAACCCCATCACGGATGCGGTCATCTTCGGTGGCGCCGCGCCCGGCGATGGTCAGATGCCGCCCGGCGGCGACCCGCAGGACTGGGATGGCTATCCTGGCCCGCCGCTGCCGGGCTGCCCGGCGAACTGCCTGGTCGGTTCGGTTCCGTCGGCGGTCGGCGGCGGCACGATCTACTTCTGGCTGCGGACATCGACGAACACCGCGCACCTATTGAACCCGCCCGCGCCTTCGAGCTTGGGGCTGCTATTTATCCAATTTAAGATTGAGTTCGCGACGCAAAGCACTGTCGTCGCCGATGCGCTGGGACCCGCTGTCGATGACGGCTCGTCCAGCGGGGCGTTCTTCCAGCAGGCTGGCACCGGAACGATCTGGTCAAACGGCGATGCCGATACGGGTGATAATATTTCGGGCGGCATCCTGGACCTTATCATCTTTCCGGAGCCGGCCAGTCTGTCCCTGCTGGGCATCGGCGCGCTCGTCACTCTTTGCCGGCGTCATCGCTCTCCATCAACTCACGACGACCGTGGTGCGCGTTCAAGGTCGATCCGATAGCGGATGCCATGCGCGCCGCCTGAATAGTACGCCTCCAGGCGCTGGACCGCGGTGAAGGCCAACCGCTCATAGAGGCGGCGCGCAGCGGCATTGTCCTCGCGCACCTCCAGCGAGATGGCCCGAAACCCGCACGTCCGCAGGCGTCGTGCGGCCGCGCGCAGCAGCGCTGCGCCCAACCCCTGGCCGCGCGCCGCCGGCGACACCGCGATCGAGTACAGGCGCGCGACGCGCGAGTTGCGGCGCAGGAGAAAAATGGCGCTGGCAACGAGCGCGCGATCGGTGGCCCGCGCCGCCAATCCCCAGGCGGTGCCGGCCGGCAGGGCGCGGCGCAGCAGATGAGCGAATTGCCGCCGCGAGAAGCGCTCGTCGGCCGCGAAACAACAATCCTCCAGCGCGATGATCGCGTCCAGATCGGCGGGCCGGATCGGCCGAATGCGAATCCCATTTGCCGGTTTCATCTGCGCAGGAATGAAATCAAGATCTCCGCGGCGATCAGCAGAATGATGATCCACTCCAGCGCCTCCATGCGGGTGGCGGAGGCGCGATTGGTCAGGGTCTGCTGGATTTCGCCGAGCACGTCCAGCTTGCGCAGGATGTCGGCGTCCCATTCGGCCAGGTGGAAGCGCTCCAGTGCGCGGCGGTAGACCCGTGCCAGATACTGATCGCCCACCAGCTTGATAGCATTGTTGACGTTCTCGAACAGCACCGCCGCATCGACCTGCAGCATGGCCACGCGATGACTGCTTTCGGCGTAGGGCTGCACGAGCTGCGACAGCCGGCCGCGCGGCTCGTTCAGCAGTTGGTAAGCCTCGTCGAGTGAGCGGTTGAGCTGGCCGTCGAGCCAGCGCATCTCGAGCAGCTCGACATTGGCGAACTGCAGGACCGACAGCGTGTCCTCGCAATCCTGATCGAAGACCAGCGCGCTGTTCCAATCGATCAGCACCAGGTCGGTGAGGCCATACGAAAGCTGATTTCGCAGGGCCTCCTCGACCTCGGGCGTACCGAGCGTGCCCGGCTCGGCGCGCAGAATGCGCGCCAGCGTCGGCCCATGTTCGGCCAAGAGCGTCTGCACCGCGACCGGCGGTTCGAAGCGTTCGACCTGAAAGATGACGTAGTCCTCTACGACCGGCTGCAGCTCCGGCCGGGTGATGTGC
The DNA here is from genome assembly GCA_036505095.1 of Phycisphaerae bacterium. Lineage (GTDB taxonomy): Bacteria > Planctomycetota > Phycisphaerae > UBA1845 > UBA1845 > DASXUA01. The sequence continues at coordinate 1,888 of DASXUA010000563.1, read as the reverse complement.
GCGCGAATCCGTTCGAACAGCCGTGCGACGCGCGCCTGGGCATCCTGTTGCAGGGCGACGTTGCTGTCCAGCGCGCGGCTGAGCGTCAGCAGTTTTTCGAGCGGACCGTTCAGCGGCACGGCATATTCGACGCTGACGGCGCCGAAGTCGAAGAGCGTAACGGTCACCTCGGCGGCTATGCCGTCGCGCACCGCGGGGACGGCTTTCGGATCGCAGGGCAGCGTCGAAAGAAAAGCGGCCGTGGGCAGCGGGCTGTCGTGGAGACGTACCGGCGGCGGCTGATAAGCAAAATAAGAGGGGCTTCCGCGGCGGCGGGCGAGCTCAGCGCCGGCGTCGGCCGTCGCCTGAAGCTGACGGCGACAGACCGCCAGATCGATCCCCAATCCGACGTCGAAGGCGTAGATCGCGCGGCACTGCCCGGCGGCGATCGCCGGCGCCCCCGCCAAGGGCGCTGCTGGAAGCCGCGGCGGCGCTTCGCCGGGGATCAGCCCTGGACACGCCGGTGCCGGCTCCGCCGGTGCGTCGCTGCGCGACGCGTCCGCCGCAGGCGGACCCGGCGAGTCCAGGGTCACACCGCCAGCGACGGGTTCTCGCGTCTCTTCGACCAGAGGCTCTCCCATGGCGCGCCCACCAGATGATTAATGATACACGCGTAAACCTCTGGATTGCTGCGGTCTTCCTCGCCCGCGTCGATGTTGGGGTTGTCGTTGACCTCGATGACGAAATACTCGTCGCCCACCTGCTTGACGTCGATGCCATAGAGTCCGTCGCCGACCGCGCGGGCGGCCGACTGGGCGACTTCGATCAGGCGCGGCTCGACCGCGGCCGGCGTGACCGAAACGACGGTGGCATAAACCGTGCGGCCCTCCTCCATGCTCTGAATCTTCCAGTGCTTGGCCGGCATGACGTACTTGCAGACAAACAGCACCTCACCGGTCAGGGTCGTGACGCGCCAATCGAACGTGCTGGGGATGTACTGCTGCACGACCACCCGGTCGGCGCGGCGCAGGAAGCGCTTGCCGACCTTCACGAAGCTCTCGGCGTCTGACACCCGGTCCACGTACGCCGAGAAGCTCGAGTTCGGCGCCTTGAGCACCAGCGGCGTGCCCATGGCCTCGAAGAGTTCATGGGCGTTCTCGATGGTCACTTCGTGCGCGTCCAGGAAGCGCGTCTCGGGCATGGGCACGCCGGCGCGCTGCAGGTGCTGGTACATGCTGACTTTGTCGCAGCAGATCAGAATGCTGTTGGCGTCGTCGATCGAGCGGATGCCGTGCAGCTCGGCCAGGCGAGCGGCCACGAAGCTCATGTTGAGCGGGTCGGTCAGGGCCCGGATGAACACCGCATCATACTGCGGGATGCTCTGCACCTCGGGCCGGAAAATGAAATCAAGCTGGTGCCCGAGCTTGTTGGCCGCAATGCGGAAGTTCGTCAGCGCCGTCAACTCGTTCGCCCGGCGAATCGTGTAACGCTCAGTATAAACGGCAATGCGCGCCATGAGTGAGTCCTGTAGCGTCGGGCCTTGTGCCCGGCGTTTGCTCGCCGGCGGCGCCGCCCACGAGGGGCGACGCTACATGGTCCAGAGTCCCGCCTCCTTCAGAATCCCCTTTTCACCCAAGGTCAGCGAATCGCGCGGCAGAGGCGCGATGGCACTGAACAAATACGCTTCGGGCGTGACGATGACGTGCACGCGCATCAGCGGCAGCCGGAAGGTGGCGAAAACCTTGGCGGCGAACGGCTCGTACTCGCGCGTCAGGCAGCGGCCGATCACGCACCGGCACACGTCGATACGGCAGTCGTTCGGCAGCGCCTCGCAGACGAAGGCGTACTTGTAATTGAGCGTCAGCGAACGGACCTTGGCGACGGCCTCGTCCACCGTTTGGATCACTTC
>DASXUA010000562.1:0-13965 GCA_036505095.1 Phycisphaerae bacterium | reverse complement strand
CGACATCTTCTGGATAGCATTGCGATTCATCGTCAGGTCTCCCGCACAAAACGGTCCACACTCGTGCCGCCCCCACGTCGGGAGCGACTTCGCCGGCATTCCTTCAGGCGACAACCGCGCCGAGGCGTCACGCGGATTCCTTCCGGGCGCCAGCTCGCCGCAGGCGGGGCGCCGTGGTCACTGGCCTCCCCGTGGCGGACCGCCAGAGAGCATTCATCGACGAGCGCGGTCTTGTCGGGCGCAATCGCGTGTGGGAGCGCACGGAGCCTTCTTATGGTCGCGATTGATTCCGATCACGGGCACGAGCGCGCGTCTCGTGTTGCGGGGGTGAGTCGCGCACAAGTCGTTTTGTCCTAAGGCGTTACAACAATCTTATCGGAATGTGAAATGCCGCCGGTTGGCGCGCATAGCTGGTGTGCGTACGTGATAAGATTGGTCCGAGCCCCGGAGGAGATCTCATGCTTCAGGCAGCTTGCGCAAATGTTGTGGCCTGTATCCCTTCACTCGACAGAAGACGTTCCGCGCGCGGGACGCGCATCAGCGCCAGCACCGCGCTCGGGTTGCTCCTGTGCATATCCGCGCCGTTGAATGCCGACCCGACCTGGCAGGTGTTTCAATTGACCAGCGGGGCGCAGAACGATTTCCTTCCCGACGTCAGTGGTATGAGCTACGTTTGGCAGCGGGGCGCGGGCAGCAGCGCACAGATCATGATGTGGACCGAGGGTGGACCAGCGCCTGCAGCCATTTCGTCGGGTGGCAACAATGGCTCCCCTAGGATCAATGGGCAGCGTGTGGTGTGGGAGCAACTCTTCAGTGGAGACTACGAAATTGCGCAGTGGCTGGCGGGCAGCTTCAGCTATCTGACGAACAACAACTACGACGACCGCAACCCGGCCGTCGGCGGAACGTCCGTCGCGTGGAAGGCGCAGGGGTTGTTCGGAATTGTGTTCAACGACGGTCAGCAGCAGCAGGTCATCACCGCCGGAGACGACAACTATCCGGCGGTCTTCAACAACTGGCTCACGTGGGAGGTCTCGAACGCACCCGGAAGCCAGAGCCAGCCGGAGATCTTCTTCTGGAACGGAAGCGGCGCGCCGCAGCGTCTGACCACGAACACCTACCAGGACGTGCGCCCGCAAACGGACGGGAGCAGCATTGTCTGGTACGCTTACAATGGCCCGAACGGCACGTCGGAGATCTGGCAATGGACGCCGGGCGACGGCGCGGTGCGGCTCACGACGAACAGCCTCAACGACGCCCAGCCGGACGTTTCAGGCGACCTCATCGTGTTTGCACGCGAGGTTAACCCCGGTAATTTTGAGATATTCCTCCGGTACTTGGGCGTCGAGTACCGCATCACGACCAACAACTACAACGATTTTGAACCGCGAATCGACGGTGATCGCATTGTGTGGCGCGGGCTCGACACTGGCGTGTCGCATGTTTTTTACGCGATCGTGAGCGGTACTTCCGGCGGACAGGTTGCGGGCGCCTGTTGCGTCGGTCTGGACTGCATGCTGGCCACCCAGAGCGAGTGCGAGGCGGCTAGCGGCACGTTCGGTGGGGCCAATACGCAATGCGCCGTGGATTCGTGCGGTATCGCGCCCGCCAACACCTGGTCGACTTTTCAACACGATGCACAGCGCACCGGACGTACCGCGGCCGTCGTGCCCGACCAGCCGAATCGCATCTGGAGCCTGCTGGTCGGATCGGACGTGTTCAATCGTGTCGCCCCGACCATCGCGCCTGATGGAACTGTTTATCTGGCCAGCTATCCGAACCTAGTGGCGGTCGATGCCGAGGGCACGTTCCGCTGGCAAGCGCCCCTGTACGCGCTGGCCTCGGCGAGCATCCGGCAGGACGGCAATCTGTGGCTGCCCGCCCAGGATCGCTTCCGGAAGGTGAATAAGACGAACGGCACCGAGCTGTGCAACCTGCCGAACATCTCGATGTTCCCTGCAGCGCTGGACGCCGACGGCAATAACTACGTCTTGGGTATCAACTCGGGGGGAAATCCCTGGGTGGTGCGGAAGATCGACCCGGCCTGCGGCGTGGTCTGGACTTTCAACGGGGAAAATGGCGCCGGCTCGCATGTGGCGCTGGGCCTGGACGGCGGCGTGTATGAGTCGAGTCTGTTTGGATATTTCAAAATTGATTCCGCGAATGGTGCTCTAATCTGGTCGAATCCCACGGCCACGCGCCCCGGAGCACCGGCGATTGGACCGGACGGCACAATTTATTGCACGCTGCAACCGAACCAGCTTTTGGCGACTCACCCGGATGGTTCGCTGGCCTGGACGCACATGTTTATGGATCCCGACTTCAGGCCCGGACCGGTTTCGCCAGCGATCAGCAGCGATGGAACGATCCATGTCTCGGGGACGTATGGTGGTGAGAACTATGCGGCGCTGGTAGCCGTAACGCCGGCCGGCGATCAGCAGTCGATCTATGTTTCGGCGGAAGTGATTCAGGATGCGCTTTCGCCCGCGCTGGATGGGGTCGGGAAAGTTCTATTGCCCGCCGGCCGGTATGTCATCGCGGTGGCGCCGGCCGACGGCAGCGAGCTGTGGCGCGTCGACGTTGGCGAAGGCGACACGGTCAACAACGCGGTCGCTATCGCCGAAGACGGTACTTTCTTTGCCACGACAACTTCCGGATATCTGCTGGCGGTCGGCTCCGGCTGCATGGAGGATCCGGCCGTTCTACCACCGTACGCCTATCGTGAAGTAGCCGAGGCCGGGCAAATCATCAACGGCTACACCATCCAGGACTTCCGCGCGTTCGAAGTCGGCGAAGATGGCCTGGTGGCGTTTGAGGCGCGCGTGGCTGAGTCGCAGGCGCACGCTGTCTTCATCGAGAAACCCGACGGCTCGTTCGACACGTTCGCGCGGAGCACCATTCTCGACGGGCAAGAGATCGATTCGGTCTCGCTGCCGCGCCGCGACAGCAATGGCAATAGCTATATGGCCGCCAACCTGGTCAACATCGGGCCGGCGATCTTCGTCAATAACGAAGTATTCCTGACCCAACCGCCGCCTTCCACGCCCATCGCGCCGACGGTTCTGTCGATGATTTCTCCGAACTTCTTCGATATCGACCAGGTTGGGAACTTCCTGGTTTACGGCAAGATCACGGCGCAGTCGCCGACTTCCGCGATCCGCGTGCGCTCGGCCATTAACAACGCGCCCGAGAACCTGCTGTCGCTCGGTACCACGCTGGACGCGATCGGCGGCTTCAGCCTTACCGGCACGCTGAGCCCCAAGAACCGCCGCCAGCACAATTCGTCGGGCGCGTACGTGCTGGCCGACCACGATCATGGCATCCTGGTCAGCGGCCAGATGCTGGTCTTCTCGGGAGCGATGCTCGGTGATTACACGGTTTCAAATTTCAGCCAACCGCAGATTAATGAGTCCGGGCTGGTGCACTTCCGCGCCGACCATTTTCAGGGTAACGGCGTCTTCGCCACCGACGGACGGCGCGTCGGAACCGGCGACGAGATTCAGGGCTTCGAGATTGCGACCGTACAGCGCTTCGACGTCAACAACGCCAATCAGCTTGCGCATCTGTCGGTGATCGCCGACGGGCGCCGCGGCGTCTTTACGCAAACGCAGGCAGTGGCGGTCGCCAACGGCAGCTTCATCAATGGCGAGGTGGTGCTCGATATCTATCCGGACACGCTCGATCAGAACGAAGCGAGCCAGATCGCCTTCACCGCGAACGTCAACAATCACGATGGCGTCTACATCGCCACACCCACAGGCATGCCAGTGCCGGCGTTCACCTTCCGCCGCGCCATGCAGGTCGGTGATACCATTGACGGCGCCACCCTGACGCTGATCCGCGAAATCGAATTGAACAACGACGGTTTGGTATTCGTTTACGTGGATGCGCTCATCGGTGGAGTTTCGCGCCCGGCCTACATCCACGAAACCAGCCTCAATACTTTTGATACCATCGCCAACGGCGATGTCATCGGTGGTCTGACGGTCAACACGAGCGTGGCCGACGAGACCGTCCCGCGCGTCGACGACGATGGCAATGTCTACCTTTACGTCGGCACGTCCGGCGTGAATGGCCCGACCCTCTTCCGTAACGGGCAGCCGCTGGTGCAGCGCGATGTGCCGGGCGCTACCGCACCCGTCCGTCTGGCGTTCTGGCCTGACGACATCAAGTTGTTTGACGTTAACGATCACGACGAGGTCCTGCTGTTCGGTCGTACCAGCGCCGATCCTTCCGACGCTGTGTTACGGATCGACGCCCTGGCCGGCACCGCCAGCGCGCTATTCGTCGACGGCACAGAGCTTCCCGGCTGGACCATTCAGGCGATTGACACGGGTTCGTTGGACGAGCGGCATGTGGACAACAATACCCGGACTTTCGTCGTGCATGGAAATGGGCGGCACGCTGTGATGGAAGATCAGAACCCGTACGTTCGCGATGGGCAATCGGTCAATGGGCATGTGTTCATGGCGTTCGGCTCACCGCAGGTCGATGGTAGTCATCCCGTGTTCATCGGGCAGTTTGCCGGTGGCAGTGGACTGTTCAACGCCGCCCAGCAATTCGTCGCGACGGGCGATGCCGTGGCGGGCTACACGGTCCAGAATGTCCTGGCGCACTCGCTGACGAACGGCGTCAGCGCCTTTACCGCCGAACTGTCCGACGGCCGCATTGCCCTGTTCCGCGGCAGCGCGCTGCTTGCAGCCGAAGTCGATACCAGCATCAACGGCGCCGTTGTCCAGTCGATTGCGCCGACGCTGGTGCGGAAGAATGAGAGCGGCGACGTCGCCTTTATCGCGACATTGATGGACATGCAACCGGCGGCGTTTGTGGCCTCCGGGCCGGACGGCGCGATTACGTTCCGGCGCGTGGCCGGGGTCGGCGATATGATCGCCGGTCATTTAGTCGCCACGCTGGAAGACGTTCGGTTGGACGACGCGGGCCTAGTGAGCTTCCGCTCCGGCGCACAGGCCATCGACGCGACACTGTTTCGGGAGACGAGCCTGGGCGTGTTCCAGACTTGGTCGCACGGCGACCAGGTGGCCGGTCAGACGCTGGATTTCTCGCTCGGCAACCCGTTCGCGCCGCGCGTCAACGCGACCGGCACCGAATTCCTGCATGTCCCCGTGGCGCCGGTCGGTCCCGTCGTGTTCGTAAACGGCTCACCCATTGCCCAACAGGCTTACGTTCCACCTCCACCCGGCAGCATGACCATTCCGAGCTTCTACCATACCGATTACGTCGACCACGACGATTCCGGGCGGTTCCTGGTTTACGGCCAGGCCACGCCCGTCGGACAGCCGGGAATCCTTTCGGTGGATACCCAGAACCTGACGGTGACTCCGTTGATCTCCAACAATCAGGTGATCAATGGCTTCATCATCAACATGATCGAACCTTCGCCGGTACAAGGCTATGCCAACGACGGCATCACGGTGCAGCGCGTGACCAACGGTCAGTTCGCGATCGCGACGCAGACGGCGATCATCGCGCGCACCGGAGACGTCGTGGATGGCCTCATGCTGAGCAGCATGCAGATGCCGCGCCGCAACACGGTTGGCTGGAAGTTCTTCCTGGATGTGCCGGGGATCTTCGGGCAGCCGCCGGGCGGACCACTGGCATTCATGCGCGGCACGGGCAACGTCGTGGCCGGCCAGCCGTTTCTCGGGATCGAATATTTCGTCTGCGGCTCGCTTGATGAGCTGATTTACTCGGCCAATCTGCTGGGCGGGCGCAAGGGCATTTATTTCAACGACGATCCGGTGGCGATCGCGGCTGTAACCAGGATCGACGACGTTATCGTGGATGAAGTCGGCAACGGTGTTGCGAACGCTCGCGCAGAGGTCAGTGCGAACGCGGCCGGCCAGATCGCTTTTGTTGCGCGGCGCAACGGCTATCCCTACACTCTGTATCTCGCCAGCCGTCAAATGATGTTCGACTCCAACGGCGATGGGCAGATCAATCTGCCGGATTTCGGCGACATGAGCAATTGCTTCGTTGGTCCCTGCCATCCTCTGCCACCCGAGTGCAACGTCTTCGATGGAGACGGCAACTGCACGTGCGATCTGGGCGACATGGCGGGATTCCAGCAATCATTTACCGGGAGCCCGTAGCCACAGCGTGACGCTCGCGCGCGACAGGCTCGCTGCGCCGCTATCACTCGGACGGAGAAGTAGTCATGTGTCTTTCATTGCAAAGTGGGTGGCTTCGACTGCTGATGGCCGGTGCGTGGGGCGCGAGCGCGGCCACGGCCATGGGCCAGCCGCTCCGGCCACGTCCCCATGCGGTCAAGCCGCAGCACACCCTCTTCGATCCCATAACCGCGCGCACCGACGTCATCGCGGTCAAATTCCACGATGGGTTGCAGATTCGGCTGCGCGATCGCGTACTCACCGATATGGGCACGGGCGCTCTCACCGCGGCCCAGCCCGTGCTCGCCAGTGTCGTGGCGGGGCGATGGGAGCGCACACATCGGATTGCCGAAAACAAGCTCGCCACGCTGAAACAGGATGGGGAAGCCAGCCTCCACCGCGAACTGGCCGATTTGAATGTTCAGTTCAACCTGTTTCTGCCGGCTGGCATGAGTCCGGCGGCCGCGATCGACGCGTTCAATGCGTTGGAGGCTGTCGAGATTGCGCTGCCATTCCCTAGGCGTGTCCAGGCGCCGACGCCGCCTGACTTTCAACTAAACCAGGCCTACCTGAACCCTGCAACCATGGGCGTCGATGCCCTGAATATGTGGCCCCAGACCGGCGGCATCGGTGCGGGCGTGCGGATCGCTGATATCGAATTCAGTTGGAATCTTAATCATCAGGATTTGCCGCCCGTGACGCTCCTGGGTGCTCCGCCGAACGATCCTTTCAACAATACCAATCATGGCACGGCCGTATTGGGCGAGATGGCCGCGCTGCACAACGGGTTCGGTGTCACGGGCATTGCATATGGCTCGTCATACTACGTAGTCGCCGCCAACACCGGCCCGGACGAGGGCGTGACCGATGTCGCGGCCGCCATCACAACCGCCCTCGATACGCTTACAACTGGAGACGTCATCCTCATCGAGCTGCAGCTTCCTGGCCCGCACTATGTCGGAATCGGCCAGTTCGGTTACGTGGCCGTAGAGTGGTTCCAGCCGAATTATGACGCGATCGTCACCGCGGTTGGAAATGGCGTGACGGTCGTCGAAGCGGCCGGCAACGGTTCGGAGGATCTCGATGATCCGATCTACAGCACCGGCAACGGCGGGCACTGGCCTTTCCTGCCAGCCAACGACTCGGGCGCGATCCTGGTCGGCGGCGGCGCGCAACCGGGCAGCCCCAGCGTGGATCGCTCGCGCCTGTGGTTTTCGAATTATGGTGCTACCGTCGACCTGCAGGGCTGGGGTGAAGGTGTCTATACCACCGGATACGGTAACGCGTATAGCGCTGAAGGCCAAGACCTTTGGTACACCGGCAGCTTCAACGGAACATCGAGCGCTTCACCCATCGTGGCCGGCGCAGGTGCCTTGCTACAGTCGGCCTATTACGCGCAAACCGGTTTCCATCTGACTCCGACGCAGCTCAAATCGTTTCTCATCCTTACCGGCTCACCCCAGCAGAACGGCTTCTATCCGGCCAGTCAGCATATCGGCCCGCGCCCGAATGCGACGGCCGCCCTCACACTGGCAATGGAATCTGACGACTGCAACAACAACGGCATCAACGACGGCATCGATATCCTCAACGGTACCAGCCAGGACTGCAACGCTACCGGCATTCCCGATGAGTGCGAAGTCTCGATGCCCGGCAATGACTGCAATGCCAATGGCATCCCCGATTCGTGCGAATTCGCCGATTGCAACCAGAACTGCGTCGCCGATGACCTCGATATCAGCAGCGGCACCAGCACTGACTGCGACGGCAACGGCGTCCCGGATTCGTGCCAGGTAGCCGCGGGGCAACTCGGCGATTTCAATCATAATGGTATCGCGGATATTTGTGAGAACATCCAGGTGCCGGGATTCCAGGCGACGCTCATTGCCAAAGAAGGAGATCCGGCGCCGGGAACGGACGGGGTTTTCTTCTCATTGTTGACGACGCCCGCCGTGAACAATGCCAAGCAGGTGGCTTTCTGGGCTGACACGACGACCAACTCGGGCATCTTTTTCTGGTCAAATGGGACATTGAGCATCCGGGCGCAGGAAAACACGCCGGTACCCGGCGTACCCGAGGCATTCTTCGATCATTTGACTGGCCCGTCTCTAAATGATTCCGGTGATCTGACGTTCGGAGCCGATTTCACCGCGCCTCCCCTGCGGGGCGTTTTCTTATCCGTCGGCACAGAGATTACTCCCGTCGCTCTGCGGAATGATCCCATTCCCGGCATGAGCGGCACACTTGGCCTGCCCGTGGGCGGAATTCCCACGGCACTTCTGAACTCCGGTGATATCTATTTCTATGGATCGATCAGCGGGGAGCCCGGAAGCATCGGCGCCAGTGGCGCGATCTTCAAGCACAGTGGAGGGTTACTCTCGGTCATCGCCGTCAGTGGCGTGAGCTACCCAAATCTGGGTACGTTCAATTCAATCCTTGGCGGACCGGCAAAGGCGCCGGACGGCCGGATTTTGTTTCGAGCGAACATTGGGGGTTTGGATTCAGTCATTCAATTCAAGGATGGCAGCCTGACCAAGATTGTTCAGGAAGGTGAATTCGCGCCTGGGGTCAACGGGTGCTTCGAATCCTTCCAGGAAGTTTCGATGCCGAGCGCGCTCGAAACGCATTTCTTGGCGACGGTGGCGTGTGTGACCACGACACACGGAATATTCAAGAAGCGGCTCTCGGGCGCGATTGAACCGCTGGTGCTACCGAATACTGCCGCGCCCGTTCCGGGAAACACATTCGTAGCCAACACTCTCGGTCTGCTCCGAAGCAACCCGTTCGGGAACCTGTACTTTGTATCGGCCCTGAGCAGCGGCAACCCGCTTTCGGGATTGTTCAAGCTCGACCAGCGCACTGGGGCGTTTTCCACCGTGCTGCTCAACGGCGATCCGGCCCCGCTGGCAGGTGGGCTGGCGATCGCTGATGTGGGCGGCGAGAGTCTCAACAGCATCGGAGACATGGCGCTGGCCTATCGGGCCACAGACGACGTCCGGCGTCTCATTTTTCTGGATCAGAACCTTAGCGGGGACTTGGACCACGACGACGATGTCGATTTGACGGACTATGAAACATTTCTGGGCTGTATGAACGGCCCGGGCGGCGGGGCGGCGCCGCCCTGCGACCAGGCTGACTTCGATCACGACGGCGACATCGATGTCGACGACTTCGCGGTGATGCAGGCGGCGTTCATTCCCTGCCAGCAGAACGGCATCGATTGCAACGGCAACGGCGTGGCGGACGCCTGCGAACTTGCCGGCTCCATCGCCACGGATTGCGACGGCAACGGCACTCTGGACGAATGCGATATCTTCCTGAGCGGGGCTGTGGATTGTAATGGTAATCTCCTGCCTGACAGTTGCGACATCGCCTCCGGGGCCAGTCACGACTTCAACAGCAACGGTATTCCGGATGAATGCGAGGGACTTCCGGACTGCAATTTCAACGGCGTGGGAGATCCGTTCGATATCGGCTCGGGTCAGAGCCAGGACTGCAATAACGATTCAACTCCCGACGAATGCGAACTCTTCGCCGGTGCGCCATACCTGATCGGCGCCTCGGTCAACAACGGTCATCCGCTCGCGCGTTTTGCCCCTTCCAGTCCCGCCGGCGCCGTCGTACTCAGCACCGGTAACCCAGAGATCCGCGGCCTGGCTGAGACTTGCGATGGTAAGGTTTGGGGCGTCGGGGTTGACGGTCTAGTCTACGCGGTCAATCCGGTCACGGGTCTAGTCACGGCCATCGGCGGCGGACCTTACGTGTGGGATGGGGCCGCATTCGACTGCGCGCACCACATCCTCTATGCGTCCACCAGCGATGCACCCGGTCCGGACTACGGCTTGTATCGCGTCTCCACGGTCGATGGGTCGGTCGAATACGTTGGGAACCTATTCGATGTCATGGAGGGGCTGGCATTCGATTCTGATCACCAGATTCTGTACGGAATCTCGGGCAACTCGATCATCTGGAGCATCGACAGCACGACGGCGGCGCGCACGGCGGTGTGCCCCAATTTGGGAATCTCGTCACCCCGCGGCCTGTGCTTTGCCGACGGAGCGCTCTATACGCAGGGCAGCACCAGCACGGTGTACGCGATCGATCCGGCGAATTGCGCCGTGACGGTGCTCGGCAACCTGCCAGCGTCGGTCGGCGCCGTTTCGGGTCTGGCCTGCCTGCGGGAAAGCACCGACTGCAACCACAACTTCATCCCGGACAATTGCGATATTTCCTCCGGGACCAGCACCGATCTCAACAACAACGGCGTACCCGACGAATGTGATCCGGCCGATTGCGACGATGATGGGATACCCGATCAGGATGAGCTAACCCGACCGGTGAGTTTCGTGTCGTCGCAACTCACTCCGTTCGGCGCCGGGTTCCCACAGACCTACACGATCACCGGTCCGCCACCGGCCCTGAGCGACGTGACGTTCACTTTTACCGTGTCGGCCGACCTGGGGAACGCCAACGAGTGGTTTAACGTCAGCCTGAACGGCATGACCATCTTTGGCAGCATCTTCGCGAATGGCGGTCTGGATTGTCCGATCGTTCCGCAGCAGACCACGCGCACCACGGCCCCGTTCGTGTTCAACGGGGTGGTTAACGGCGGAAACGCCGCCATTGGCCTCCTGCCAACGAGCACCGTCGACCCGTTTCAGTGCGCGTTCGGCAGCTACATCGTTGTGCGTGTCGACTATCTGACCACGAACGATTGCAATAACAACCAGGTTCCCGATGACTGCGATATCGCCGCCGGCACCAGTCAGGATTCCAACAGCGATGGGATACCCGACGAATGCCAGGCACCCTGAGTATGAATCGCTGCCGCAGCACATCCCATGCACTTATGCATGCAAGGGTGAATACGGATCGCAAGTACCTGCCGAGCATCAAGGGAATGGGTCGCCCAACGTGCGTCTGAACACGGCCGCGGGCGCGATAGGGCTCAAAATCGTCGGGCATTCGCCACGCCTTGGCTGCCGTGGCGGCGATGCTTATAATCCGCGGAGTTATGGTCGATGACCGATCGGGGTGTGCAGCATCGCTCCGCTTTCGAGAGAGGCCGATGGTCGGTAATCGATCGCACCGCGGCGCCCTGCTGCTGCTGATGCTGGCTGCGGGCGGTTGTGGTCCGGAAACGGGGCGCTTGCGCGCCCAGCTCGAGTCGCGCGTGCCAGGGGAGCGCGTCCAGGCCGCCGTGGCCCTGGCGCAGCGCGGCGATCGCGAGAGTGTGCCCGCGCTGGTGGAACGGTTGGAGGACGAAGATGCCGCCGTACGCTTTTTCGCCATTCTGGCCCTCCAACGATTGACCGGCGAACGGCGCGGCTATGATTATGCAGATCCGCCCGAGCGCCGCCGGGCGGCCGTGCTGCGCTGGCGCGCTTACCTGCGCGAGTCGGCCGCCACCCCTGAACAGACCGCGCGGGCCGGCGGTGCGGCGCCGGAATCGCTGGTGCCGCCCCGAGAGTCCGACGAACATGCGAGCCCCTGAACACTCATGAGCCCCATCATCAAGAGCATCCGACGCGTCAACGGCGCGACGGTGGTGGACGCCACCGGCGAAATCAACATGCACTTTTCACCCGATCTGCACCGCGCGCTGGTGGAACTCGTGGCCGAGCGGCCGGCGCGATTGGTCATCAACCTGGCTGAGGTGGCCTATATCGATTCTTCCGGCGTCGGTACGCTGGTCGAGATCTTTCGTCGCGTGAAAGGCTATCAGGGCAAGCTCGCGCTGGTCTCTCCGCCGCCGCGCGTCAAGAGCATGCTGGAGATCACCAAGCTCGATCAGTTCTTCACGATCCTCACCAGCGAGCAGGACGCGCTGGTTGTGTGACCTTGTGGTGCAGGCGTCCCGGCCTGCATCCGCTGGTACGAGAATCCCTGCTCGTACCTTGGGTGGCCCACCTCTTTAGAGGCGGGGGAGCAACGATCGCTTGACGCGTGCCAATCCCAAATCGGAAATCCGAAATCGCAAATCGGCAGTCCGCGCCGCCATCGAGTCCGTCGGCCATGCCACCGGCAATGTGATCGACGCTCAGGCCCAGACGGTCACGTTTCTGGGCGGCCTCGCCTATCTGCTGCGCGACACGCTTTCCTGGTGCGGCCGCGCGCTCTTCGGCCGCCGGATTCGGCTGGGTCGCGCGTCGCTGGCCGAGCAGATGGTGCGCGTGGGCGTCAAGAGCATCGGCATCGTCGTGCTGGTGCAGGTCTTCATCGGCATCATTCTGGCGCTGCAGATGGCCCCTACGCTGGCGAGCTACGGCCAGCTCGAGCGCGTGGCCGACGTGGTGGCGATTGCGATTGTCCGCGAGTTGGGCCCGCTGATCACCGCCATCGTGCTCAGCGGCTTCGCCGGCGCCTCGATCGCGGCCGAGATCGGCGCGATGGTCGAGGCCGAAGAAATCAAAGCCCTGCGCGCCCACGCCCTGAACCCGATCCACTTCCTGGTTGTGCCGCGTTTTCTGGCAACGGTGCTGATGCTGGTGGGCCTGGCCGTGATTGCCGACGTCGTCGGCGTGGCCGGCGGCTTCGCGACTTCGGCCTGGGTGCTGGACGTGCCGCCGCGCGTGTATCTGGACCTGACGCGCAATGCGCTGACGCTGAAGGACTATTTCACCGGCCTGACGAAAGCCGCGGTCTTCGGCGTGTTGATCGTGATGATCGCCTGTTATGAAGGCCTGAACGTCAGCGGCGGTGCCGTCGGCGTAGGCCGCGCGACCACCGCGACCGTGGTCAAATCCATCGTGGCCCTGATCGGCGTCGACGCCCTATTCACAGCCGTCTTCTACGTCCTGAAGTGGTAACTACTCTGCGGAGTCCTCCGCATTACTGGGCCGCCTTCGTAGATGCGCGTTCCGCGTTCGGCAATGTCATCCGGAATGGGATGCCCGTCGGCCATGGGTTACTTATCAATATCGCGTCTGTACATGCGACAGCCAAGTTCCCCAAGATTCGTAACCGGACGCCGCGCCAATCTCAAAGGTAACGGCTCTGACGGCACGGAAGGCGGCCCACGGCTGGGAAAACAAGGGTGCCATCGGTTCGGCGGGAGGAGCGCGCGAACCGATGGCACCGCTGATTAGCAAAATCGTGCCGGCCTCTCTAGCGCGGTGGCGGACCGAAGGGTCTTCCGGGGCCAAACTGATCGAGCTGCGCAATTTGATCGGGCGTCAGGATTGCGCGGAAATCTGCGTCGGCCTGCGTGCGGTGCGCGGTCAGCGCGGTGCGCAGGGTCTGCGCGACGCCATCGATCGTCGTGGCTTGCTCGTCGGTCAGCGCCAGCGACTCCGTCAAGCCGGCCGGCAGCGGCGGGTGCGGCGGGCCATGGCGACCCTGATCCGCAGGTGCGGCCGACGTATCAATCGCATCGAGCACGGCCAATTGGTCGGCCGTCAGCGTGCTGCGAACCTGATCGCGCGCGGTGCTGATCAGTGTCTGACTATCGGTGCGAAGTTGACTAAAGATCGCATCGGCCTGCGTCTGCTGCTCATCGGTGAGTTGCAGCGGATTGGGCCGCGGTCCGCCCGCGCCATGATCGGCTGATCCGCGACCGAAGCCCGGACGATTTGCTGGCGCCCCTGCGGCATCGACGCCTGCGCCAGGTCGCGGTCCGGGCTCGCCGGGACCACGCGGACCGAATCGGCCGAATTCGCCCGGGCCGCCGCCCGGTCCTGGACCGTGTTCGTGACGAGGCGCGGCATCGAGTGCCGCTACCTGATCGGCCGTCAGGATCGCGCGGAAATCGCTGTCGGCCTGAGCGCGCCGCGCCTGCACCGCCGACTGCAGATCAGTCTGAACCGTCTGGATGCTGGTTTGCTGATCGTCAGTAAGC
>DASXUA010000561.1:0-2307 GCA_036505095.1 Phycisphaerae bacterium | reverse complement strand
CTTCTCGAGAATTCGGTCGGGCGCTCGCAGTCTTCATACGGAGCAATCTGCTCTTCTGGAGCCCAACGCCAGATCTTTTTCATCACCACCGGTTCCCGCAAACTCCAGGGATCCACCATCGTCGCGGTGAGCAGCAACGTTTTTCCGTCTTGTGAGCGCGTAAAGCGTTCTATGACTCTGAGTTGATCGCTGTGCTCGACTAAACCGGCCCAGGACGCTATATTCGCAGCGATACCAGAGGTTTCGACAACCAATGTGTTGCCGTCCCAGCGTCCCACCGAATGTCCTAGCAAGCTGGGCGCCTGATTGGCTGGGCGCTTGCGGCCATCCAGGTAGATCGTTCGCCGCGCGGCCCATTCCCCGTACCGCAATTCGATTCGGTCATTGCCGCGTTGCCGTATCTCGATCTGGTGTGGCGCAAACATCTGCCGGGCCAATCCCCACGGCGCTGCGGCGTGAGTTGATCGCTAATCGCAGGCGTCGGTTATGCAAATCGATTCCAGCGTGCGACCCATCGGCGGTGCGGGAAGCCCGGCGGCTGTCATCAACTTACGCAGGAGAAGCCCGGTCTCGGGATGCGCGATCGCCGATTGCACGCCGACCCGGACCAGACCGTCGGCGTAATCCACCGGTTGCCACGTATGAATGGCGAGTTTGCCGCCCCGGTTGTCGGTGTTCCCGTAATCCCTGACAGCGAGCCTGGCGCCGTGGTCCACGAGGGCCTGCACCACGGCGGGCCGTCCTTTATGTGCGGCGCCGTGTAGTGCGACGCGGCCGGTGTCGGCCTGCGCGTTCGGGTCCAGACCCAGGTCCAACAGCATTTTCACGGCTTCCAGCGTGGCGTTCTCCGACCACTCGTATGTGATTCCCTCGACCCAGCCGATTCCGGCGGCAACGTGCAACGCCGTCACGCCCAACGTCGTCGCGATTTTTGGATCGGCGCCGCGGGACAACAGAAGTTTCATCAGCTCGAGGTCGCCGGATTGGGATGCCCGCAGGAAGGCCGTCGCGCCGTTCTCATCCAGCCACTGGTTCGTGAAAACCGTTCGGGTCTCCGTGCTGTCCTTCATTCTCGCGTTGACGTTCGCGCCCTTATCCAGGAGGAGCTTTATGAAATCCAGGTGGTCCATGTCGCCCTTGCGGACCGGATAATCCCCGGACTCGATATTGCGGTTATCGGTCGCAAGATACAGCGGTATCCATCCGCCTTTGTTGGCGAGGTTCGGGTCGGCGCCGTGGTCGATCAGAAACGCTCCAAGCTTGTAGTACCGATTTTGTGTCGCGACCAGCAAGGGACTCCATCCGTACCCCGTGACCTGGTTCACATCCGCTCCGGCCGCGAGCAGAACCTTCACCGACTCGAGATCGTTTGCGCGGACGGCATAGACCAGTGGCGTCAGCTCCCCGCCATCTTTAGGTTGCGGTTGCCCGCGGCCGAATGCCGCCACGGCCGCGTCGTCGTTCTGATCGACGTCAGCTCCAGCCGCAGCAGCGGCTCCGGCGCCACGGCCCGCGGCCGCAGCCCCACGCTGACCCTGGGCTGCACCACGTTGACCTTGAACTGCTGCACCCTCGGTTACAGCGCGCAGCGCCGGCAGATCCAGCGCTTGTCCGGCGGCGAGCGCCGCACCTTGCGCCGCGACGGCCCTTCTCGGATCGTTCGCTTTTCCGAGGGCGGGCCCTCTCCCACGCTCGGTCGGATTCGAACGCGCCCTGATGTCCGCCCCGTGCTGGATCAGCAACTGAATCGCAGGAGCATGGCCTTCGTCCGCGGCCCACATCAACGGGGTCGTTCCGCGTAAGGTTTCCTTCGCGTTCACGTCAGCACCGTGGTCGAGCAATACCTTCATCGCTTCGACATTGCCTGTGCGCGACGCCATCATGAGGGGAGTCTTTGCAAATGGAAGATGCTCGTTGGGATCGGCTCCGGCGCTCACCAGCGCCGCAATTATGGCGGCATCTCCGTTAGTGCTCGCCAGCGAAAGCGGCGTGGCACCCTCGCGGTTCGCGGCCTTTGCATTCGCGCCGGCGCGAATCAGGAGATCCACCATCTCCTTGTCGCTTCGGAACACCGCCCAGTGAAGCGCCGTTGCGCCATCGGGCTGGGGCGCATTCACATCGGCGCGCTGCGCCAGCAGCGTGCGAACGGCTGCCTTGTTCCCTCGCATAACTGCGTCTGCGACCTCGGGGCCTGCAGCGCTGAGGCCGGCCATCGACAGCAGAAGCGCCACGGTACAGGTTCCAGTTATACGTTTCACATTCATCATCGCCTCCTGTAGGCCTACAGATTATCCAGTCGACCGGTGC
>DASXUA010000560.1:0-4107 GCA_036505095.1 Phycisphaerae bacterium | reverse complement strand
TGGCACCAACATTGGCGCGGCGTCACCCGTGTCCGCTACCGGCGAAGACATCGGCGGGACCCTCCAGGCGAAGATCACCAACGACGCCGCGGCCCTCATGCGCAGCATCGCCCAGGAGCGCGGCCGCAACGGCGACAAGCTCGAGGTGACGGTTCGCAAGGCCGTGTCCTTCAGCGCTTCGGAAGCCGTTGACGCCCATATCGTGGACTTCATCGCCAAGGACACGGAGGACCTACTGGCCCAGCTGAACGGCCGGACCGCGCAGACCGCCGCGGGTCCGGTGATCATTAACGTGGCGTCTGCCTCGAAACGCACCCTGAAGATGACCTTGCGCGAGCGGTTCGTTGCGTTCGTCGCTACGCCCGAGCTCGTCTCAATCCTGTACACCGCCGGCATGCTCGCCGTCTTCATCGAACTCTTTCACCCAGGTTTAGTGGCGCCGGCGGTCATCGGCGCGCTCTGCCTGGTGCTGGCGTTTTTGGGCTTGGGCTCCCTGCCGTTCAACTGGGCGGGCCTGGTGCTGCTAGGCCTGGCCGCCGCCTTCGTCATCGCGGAGTTGCACACCGGTTCGGTCCTGCTGGGAGTCGGTGCGGTTCTGGCGTTCGTCATCGGCGCACTACTCCTCTTCTCTGTCGACATCCCCAGGCTGCCGGGTGAGCCGGTCCGGCATGTGAGTCTCTGGCTCATCGGCATCCTGTCCGGTCTCTTTGCTGTGGTCACCGTCGTGGTGGGCGGCGCGGTCATCAAAACGCGGCGGCTCCAGTACCCCAGAGCGGGCGCGCTTTTGATAGGGAAGACCGGCTTCGCTACATCGGACCTCGCTCCAAAAGGCACGGTGCAAGTCGCTAGTGAACTGTGGACCGCCACAGCGGACGACGCGACTCCCATTCGTGTGGGCGATCCAGTCTCGGTCGTGGGGCTGGAAGGACTCATGCTCAAGGTGCGCAAAACGCACCCATAGGAAAGGGGTGGGCACGATGCTCATTCCATTCAAGATTGTCCGGCAGTACGAGCGGGCGGTGGGGTTCCGACTGGGGAAGTTCATCGGCTTGCGCGGGCCCGGCCTGACCGTCTGGGTGCCTATCGCGGACGACATTCGCCGCGTCGACCTGCGTGAAGCGTTCGTGGAAATCCCGCGACAGAACGCTATCACCAAAGACAACGCGCCCATAGAGATCGATTTCCTCATCTACTACAAAGTGATGGAAGAAGTCGCCGAAAAGAGCGTCCTCAACGTGCAGGACTTCCGCGGCGCGCTTAGTGGCATCGCCACCACGAGCCTGCGCGCCGTCATCGGCGATATTCCGCTCGACGACGTTCTGGCCAAACGCGACCAGATCAACCAGGTCCTCCGCGTCAAGCTGGACGAGGTCACGGAACGCTGGGGCATCAAGATCACCGCCGTGGAGATCAAAGAAATCATCCCGCCTGCCGCCATCCAACAGGCCATGAACCGGCAGATGGCGGCAGAGCGCGAACGGCGGGCGGTAGTGCTTGAGGCGGAAGGAAAGCGCCAGGCCAGCATCACCGTGGCTGAAGGCGAAAAGGCCGCCGCCATATTGAAGGCCGAAGGTGACAGGCAATCGGCCATTCTTCGGGCCGAAGGGTCTCGCCAGGCAGCAATCTTGAACGCCGAAGGGTTCAGCGCTGCCCTCGATAAAATTAACTCAGTGGCCATAACCGCGGACTTCAAAACCATGAGCCTGCAGTACTTCCAGACTTTGAAAGAGTTGGGTGCAAGTCCTTCCACGAAATACATCTTCCCTATGGAATTCACCTCCCTGCTGGAACCTTTCCTCAGGATGGGAAACAACCGCCTGCAACAAACGGATGAGGACCGCACCGCTCCACAAGGGTAAGGAGTACGTCGGCTCACCGGTGGCTCTGCGGGAAAGTCGCCTACGGCGAGCGGCTGACCACGAAGGTGGGTCTTGCAATCCTCACCGCCAAGCGCGATCTGGGAGACGGGACAGGTTGGACTGCTCGGGACACGGGGTTTCGGTCATTCGGGCAACGCTGGCTCGGTTCGGATCCGGCGACGCAGTAAATGGGTGAGATGAATGACACGGAGGCGGTCAAGTACTTAGAGGCGTTTCTGAGCGGTAAGCTGCCAGATTGGTCCGAGCAAAGTCAGCAGGTCACGCAGGCTACCCTTGTTACGTGTATGGACGGCAGGCTCAATCCCTTGATGCGGTCCTTTCGACACGTCATCCGGACCGCTGGGGCTATGATTGAACCAGTCGAAGGCAGTGTTGGACTCGCGATTGACTCCACAGCCGTGACCTTCCTCGCGACCCACGGGGACTGCCTGGCTTACCGCGCCGCGATTGAATACCTTGCCACCAGCTTTGCGGGCAAGATTGCGGACCCTGACGTCGTGAGGATCATGAACCAGTCGGACACCAAGACGTTGCTAAGGTACATCAACACGCAGCGGCCTCTCAACGCGCTGCCCGATCCCTCCGATCAACAGGCGCTTGCCGAGTTGGCCATCAGCTACGTTATCCAGTGGACTTCCCGCAACCGGAACGAGAAACGGCGCATAGGGTTGTTCATTGACCTGAAAGCCACGTTGTCCACGCGGGTACAAGCCTGGGTGGTTAGCTACGATCAGCTTTCGGGGCAAGATCTGGCCGATTTTCTCTCGATGCATGGAATGTCCACGCAGCTCGTGGTCACGCACGTTCTTATCGCACCCCGTACAATAAGCGCGCTCCGCTGACTGTTCCTCGCAGCCCCAGCGGGGATATTTCGAGGTCCCCCCGCCTACCGCCTGCGGCCCACTACCGGGTGTCCGTGTGGAACCACACGTTCCTCTCCAGAGTCCCGGTTCGGGCTGGCTATGATACCGGCGCTGACCGTCTGAGACCAACGAGCACCTTCAAGCGCTCTTCGACTCACCAAGCGGAACGGCTCCAATCCCGCCGCTGGCCTCGAATGGCCACAGGAGGATGCTAAAGTATCCGGGCTTCGTCGCGGCAACACGGAACTTTTCCGGAATTATAGACGGTCTCGACCGTCGCGGTGAGGGTGCAAGGCTCGCTGACGGAATGAGAGTCATCTGCGCGTCGTGTCGCGTCGAGGGAAGGTCCGGCGACCTGGGCGAGAAGGCGCCGTTCGACGACCCCACCGAGACGCATGGCTACTGTGCGCGTCACGCGGCGCAACTCCTCGCGTCCCTTCCATCGCTGTCATTTCCCGACGTCGAGATGCTTCTCGTGGTTCGCCGGCACGACCCGATCTTGTTCGAGTACCTCCAGCGGCGGCTGGTCGGGGTGCGTGGCGTGAAGGTGATTCTCGAGCGGCGCCAGGGGGACCGGCGGCGCGAGGCGCGCCCGCCGGTGAAAGACCGCCGCCGTTTGCAGCGGCGGTTACGGCACGGCCAGATGTCGTCGCTGGGCTACACGAGCGTGCGCTTTCGGGTCATTCCCTCGGGGGGGACCTTGAACCACGCCGCGGCGCAGGTCGAGGCGGCGAGCCGAGGCCGCCTGATGGGGCGGCCTCGGCAGGCGCAGTTATTGCCGGTCTGGGATGACGACGGCGTGCCGCAGCCGCGCCTGCAACGGCCTAATTCACGGCTTCGACGGCGTACCGCCGTATTGTCTTGACCGCCTTCTCACGCTGGGGCGTAAGGTCGTTCCATGCCTTGGACTTGTAAAATGCCTCCGCCTTATCCAGGCTCTCCCACTCGGTGATGGCAACACGCTTCGGGGCCGTGCCCTGCATTGCAATGATCTTCCCGCCCCCAGTACCGAGATTCCGTCCGCCCGCAGCCTTTTGCGCAGCCGTGATAACCGGGACGAACGCCGCGTTGGCCGCGGCATCGATCGTTTCGAGCTCGCTGACAGTGTAGGCTTTCGGCTTGACTTGAGCGTGCAGCCCTTGCATGGCGGTTGCGCCGAGTGCGATGCCGGCCAGGACAGCAAGCGTCCGCGTGTACTTCGGGTTCATAAGATTCTCCTCTCCGTTGGTGTGTTCGATGCATGACCGCGCGCACCGTCAACGGCGCGCGATGAGCGCAGAGTGTAGGCGACATAAAGAGTGTAGGGCGACATAAAGGCCCATCTCGGCAGTCCCCCCCAGAGACGGAGCGGACAACCTCTTTCG
>DASXUA010000559.1:0-3401 GCA_036505095.1 Phycisphaerae bacterium | reverse complement strand
GATTGAAGCGGTCGCCGCCGGCGAAGGCACGTTGCAGACGTGAACCATGCGCTCGGTGTGTATGAAACGGAAATCGTCCACCAGCCTGCCATCGCGATCCAGTGCCTGGGCGCGGACGCCTGCGCCGCCCGGGGTGATGTCGGTCTCCGTCAATTCCGGCAGCAGCTTCTGCAATGCCCGTACGAACGCCGGCTTGCTGAACGAGCGGTAGAACTCTCCCATGCCACTGCGCCAGTACTTGCGCGTCATCCGCCAGAAGCCTGGGTACGAGAGGGTTTCCAAGGTGTCCGTCAGGTTGACGTCAGCCTTGCCGTAGCCTTCGCGCTTGAACGCCAGTACGGCGTTCGGCCCTGCCTCTACGCCGCCGTGAATGCGCCGGGTGAAATGCACGCCCAGAAAGGGAAAGCGCGGGTCGGCAACCGGATAGACGAGGCCATTCACGAGGTGGTGCTTTTCGGGGACGATCTCGTAATACTCGCCGCGAAAGGGAACGATCTTCAACGCAATGTCGGCGCCCGCCATGCGGCTCACACGGTCGCTGTGCAACCCAGCGCAGTTGATGACGTACTTGGCGCCAAATGCCCCCGCTGTGGTTTCGACCACGGTGTCACCCACGGGCCGAAGGCCCACGACTTCGGCTGATGTACGAATCTCGCCGCCGCCGCTTTCGATGATTTCGGCATACTTCGCGGCGACCAGCGCGTAATCGGTGATTCCTGTCCCTGGCACGTGCAGCGCGCGGATGCCACGACTGTGGGGCTCAATTTCGCGCAGCCGCTCCGGGCCGATCATCGCCAGGCCGGGCACGCCGTTCGCTGTGCCGCGTCGATAAAGCTCCTCCAGTCGGGGCAACTCAGACTCGTCGGTCGCCACCACGACCTTACCGCAAACCTCTAATGGGACCTCATGGCGCCGGCAGAAGGCCGCCATCGCCGCGCCACCTTGTACACAGGTCCGCGCCTTTATGGAACCGGGCTTATAGTAGATGCCGGAATGGATGACGCCGCTGTTGTGTCCCGTCTGGTGCGCCGCCAATCGTGTTTCTTTTTCGAGCACCAGCAGGCGCAGCCCGGGGAAGCGTTGAACGGCCTCCAGGGCAGTAGCCAGGCCAATTATTCCTCCGCCAATCACAATCAGGTCGTACGACGAGTCCGGCATGGCCTCCTTGGTCTCTCTGCCAAGATGTTGAAGTCGCCTACTGCACGACCAGAGTGACGCTGGTGTTGTGCTGGAGTGAACCCGAACTCGCGGTCACGGTGATCTGGTAGGTTCCGGGGGCGGTATTGGATCGCGAACTAGCGAAGTTGCCGCCATTTCCCCCGCCGCCGCAGGCTACCAGCCCCATAGCTACGACCAGGACCAACATCAACATGCTCCACCACGCCCTCTTCCGCGATTTTCTTCCCGCGATGCTCACCACGCCCAATGCAACCGCCGGCGCGACCATCAAGAGAGCAAGACGAGGTGCATGCGGGGAAAGCGGGCGCGGCTGAACGCCAGCAAGTAAGGGTACGGTTGTCACGTCCATGCGCACCGCACCCGGGCTGCTCCCTGGTGAGACAGACGCTGGCGTGAACACGCAGCTTGCACCGGCAGGAAGCCCCGAACACCCGAAGTTTATCTCCGCATTGAAGGAACCTCCTTGGGGTGTCAGCGCGACCGTGTAAGTTGCGGTCTGGCCCGATCTGACCGTCGCGCTTGCTGGGCTGGCGCCGAGCTGGAAATCCACCACCTGAAGTACGAGCGGCAGCACGTGCGTGGTACCAGTGGCGGCGACGCCCTTCACGTTGAATGAATATTGGGCCGCTCGCGTGTCGCGTACGGTGGCGGTGAAGCTTTGGGCCGTGCCGGCGAGCGTGATGGTCTGCGGCGATATAGTGCAGGACGCCGGAACCGCGGCGCCCGTGCAACTCAGCGTAACCGGACTGCTGAACCCGTTCCGCGGTATCAGAGTGCCGCTGAAAGCGGTCTCCTGCCCGGCTAGCACGCTGCGAGTGGCCGTGGTTGCCGAAAAGCGAAAGTCAGGCGTGATGCCGTCGGGTAGATCTATTTCCCACACTCCACGACCGTAGGTTGCCGCGCGCAGTTTCTTCACGCTCGGTGTAGTCAACACCGCAAGCCTGGTCACGGCAACGCTGGGCAGGGAACCAACGCCGTCCTGCAGACCCACCTCTGTCCAGGTGGTCCCCGCATCTTCGGTCATGAAGACACCCACGTCCGTCCCGACATAAACGTTGTTCGGATTCTCAGGATCGACCACCACCGAGTCTGCCGGAGCGTCGGGCAGCTTTCCCGTATCGATCCCGCTCACGTCAACCCAAGTACCGCCGGCGTTGCTGGTTCGCCAGACGTGCGGCACACCGAAGCCCATCACCGTCAGGTAAGCGGTCGAGCCGCTATCGTCACTGGGATCGAGGGCGATGCTGGAAATGGGGAACCCGGTCGTATCCAGGCCGCTGCTCGATTTCGTGCTCTGGTTCCAGGTGGACGCGCCACCATCCGCGTCGCTAGTGACGAACAAGCGCCCGTCCTCTGTGCCGGCATAGACGACTTGCGAGCCATTAGCGGTGGCGGGCCCCCCTGCAGCCAACGCCTGCACCATTTGGTCATTGTTGCTGCAGGTGGAGCCATCGCCGGAATTGAAGTTATTGCTGAGCGCGTTAGGAGGAGTCCAATTGCCGCTGCTCGGGCCGCGCCACACCCGGCACGTGCCCACGACGATTTCCGCGCTGGCCCGAGGGTCGAGCATGTAGGGGACATAGAACAGCGAATCGTCGTTGCTAACGTCGGTTGCGTTGATAACGGGTTGGAAACTGTCCGACGTGCAAGCGATTCCATTACCGCAACGCAGGATGGGGAAGCCGATGTTGGTGGTAAACCATTCGTTAGGATTGTTGGGATTGATCTCGTTGTAGCCCCCGTCGCCATTGTTCACCGAGATCCAATCGAAGCCGTAGGTGCCAGACAGACTCGACCCATCCATGGCAGGTGAACCGTTATCCTGCGTGCCGCCCAACAGCGTCTTGGGATCGCTAATGTCATTCGATAGCCACACGAACTGCGCCATCGATCCCATTCTGGTGTTGAGATTGTCGAACGCATTGCTTCCGGCGCCGCAGGAGCCGACGTTCAGCCCCGTCTTGCTGTTCAGGGCGCGATACAAGCCGCCGTCGTTGGCAAAGAACATGACGTTGGGATTCGCCACCAGGAAATCGAACGCGTGCTGGTCAGGGTGAACGTGCGATATTGCGCCAATCGGATTGCACCCATACACGTGGGTCACGTTCAACCACGTACTGCAATTCGGACTGCCAGACGTGATGCGGCACTTGAAGATGTTGATGGCGCCGGCGTAGAGATCGGTCCCGCTGCCGTTCGGAAAGGCGGCCAGCGCCAAGTTA
>DASXUA010000558.1:0-1846 GCA_036505095.1 Phycisphaerae bacterium | reverse complement strand
AGCGGGAATCCGCTGCGCCGGATGTCACGCAGGAACATGCGGCCCGTGGCCGGGTGCGCACATTTCTCCCGATCTTTTCAGAGCGCCCCGTCCAGATTTGTTGTTTAGCTCCTGACCGTCCGGAGGCAGTGGGTATTCGTGGGCTGCGGTCCCCACCCGCGCAGCCGGACGGCATACGGGATACGCGGCCGAAGCCCGAAGCTTGCGCGCCATTCAGCCGCTCGAAGGAGATTCCCATGATCGAGAGCATCAGCCCGATCGTTGACATCCTCATCGACACACAGGCGCGCGGGACGGCGCCGTGCCCGCATCCAGGCGCAAGGATCATCCTGATGAACGGAGGTTTTCGACCGGTCGATCGCAGCGGCGTCGCCCGCGTGACACCGGCGCTACCGTCGCGCCACAGAGCGCGGAGGCGCGGCGCGAGCTCAATACGCGCTGCTGCTGGCGCATGGCTTCTCGCCACCGTCCTGCTGCTCGCTGCCGATCGCCTATCGGCGCAAACTCCGGCCGGCACCGCGTTCACCTGTCAGGGTCGGTTAACGACCAACGGCCAACCCGCCGACGGACCCTATGACTTCCGTTTCGTGCTCTGGGAGGCCGAGGATGGAGGCAACCAGGTCTGCAGCATCCTCTACAACAACGTCGATGTTTCTGACGGTCTCGTGACCTTGCTGTTGAATTTCGGCGCCGTATTTGACGGGGCTGGACGCTGGCTCGAAGTCGCGGTCCGTCCCGCGGGGTCCGCGCAGCCGTACCAGGCGCTCTCGCCGCGCCAGGCGTTGACGCCCACGCCGTATGCGCTCACGGCGCAAACCGCCGGCTCGGCGGACGGACTGAAGGGTCGCCCCGTCAGTGATGCAGCGCCGGCCTCGGGCCAAGTGTTGCGCTGGAACGGAACCCAATGGTCTCCGGCAGATACAGCTTATTCGGCCGGCGCGGGCTTGGTTTTGAATGGCAGCAGCTTTGCGCTCGCAACAGGCGGCGTCGCTACTGCCATGCTGGCCAACGGCGCGGTCACGGATGCCAAGGTGTCGGACGTGTCGTGGAACAAGATCACCGGCGCGCCGGCTACGCTGCCGCCGGCCGGGCCGGCTGCCGGTGATCTCACGGGAACCTACCCCAATCCACAGATCGCCAGCGGCGCCATAACGGCCGCGAAAATTGCACCTGGCGCGGTGATGACATCCAGTTTGGCGGACCTTGCGGTGACGACGGCGAAAATTGCGGATGCCGCGGTCACGTCGGCCAAGCTCGCGCTGGATGCCACCTCGCTGGCGCGCGTATCGAACAATGCCGCCTCCAGCTCGGGCGGCATTATCGGAATTGGGACGGCTTCGCCGGTCGGCAAACTCGATGTGGCCGGGCGAATTCTGCGCAACGGACAGGCGTTCTCCTTCGCCGGCACCGCCACGAACAGCCAGGTCATAACGGCTCCCTGGGGAACGACATCGGACTGGAACCTGTTCGTGTCGCCGGAGGATATCGGCACCGAAGAGCCAGGCTCCGAGGCCGACAACGCCTTGTTGAAGTTCTATTGCTACGCAGCGGTGACCAGCAGCACATCCTGGCAAGTCAATGTGGCCTGGAAGTACCGCTACAGCAACGGCAGCCAGGGAGCCTGGAGCGGCGGCACGGCCAACTACCTGCTGGTTCCACGATGAATGGCGCAATATCAAGGGCGCCCCGGACGCCGAATCGTGATCGACCAGAGAAACGCAGGCGGTGTTTTCAGAGATTACCTCACACGATCAGGAGATACACATGAGATCCATCCGTGTTTTCTGCGTGTCACTCGCCACGGTATTGGCCGCGAACGTTGCGCACGCTCAGTTCGCGCCCGCTT
>DASXUA010000557.1:0-9992 GCA_036505095.1 Phycisphaerae bacterium | reverse complement strand
GAATGCGCGCGCGGCGCGCAGCACGGCCCGGAGTTTACTCGCCGCAGCGGGGCCGCGGCTAAACGTGTCGGCTCGAAAGGCGCGGCGGCTGGCTTTGCACCCGCACGGGTACGTGGGTATGACGGTTGCACGGCGCGCGGCTCGGCAGGAGCCTCGCCCTCCCCGGCGGTGCAGAGAACTGGAGCGTGAGCATGCGCGCGTGGCTGATGGATTCATATGACGGAGTGGACAAACTGCGGCTCGGCGAGGTGCCCGATCCGCAGCCTGGGGCGGGGCGGGTGCTGCTGAGGGTGCGCTTTGCGGCGATCAATCCGGCCGACGCGTACCTGGCCAAGGGCATGTATCCGGCGAAGCCTGCACTGCCGCACATCCTCGGC
This sequence comes from Phycisphaerae bacterium, assembly GCA_036505095.1. Classification (GTDB taxonomy): domain Bacteria; phylum Planctomycetota; class Phycisphaerae; order UBA1845; family UBA1845; genus DASXUA01. Next base: position 9,615 of record DASXUA010000557.1, on the reverse strand, counting down.
CGCGACGGGCTCGGCGAGGTGCTGGCGGTCGGCGACGGCGCGGATCAAGGACGGCTCGGCGGGAGCTTCGCCCTCCCTAACGCCGGGGACGCGGGCGTTCCTATTCGCACGGGCCAAACGCTCGGCATTCTGCGCGGCAGCACGGGAGTCGATGCTTGGGGCACATTGGCCGAGAAGGTCGTGGTGCCCGCGTCTAACGTCGTCCCCGTGCCGTCCGGCTGGTCATTGGAAGAGCTGGCTGGCGCTCCGCTTGTGTTCCTGACGGCCTGGCAAGCCCTGACACAGTGGAGCGAACCACCTGCGCCGCCTCCGCCGAAATCAGTGCTGCTGGTGACCGGCGCATCCGGCGGTGTGGGCACGGCGGCCGTGATGCTCGCGAAGTCGATGGACCTCATCGTGGTAGCCCTGTCGCGCAGCGCGCAGAAGGGCGAAAAGCTGCGGGAGCTGGGTGCCGACTTCGTATTCAGCCCTGAGGATCCGCATCTACGCCAGGCCGTCTTGGCGGCCGTTGCTCCAAAAAAGGTCGATCTCGTTGTGGACAATGTCGCTGGACCTCTGTTCAACGAACTGGTGGGAATGCTCGGCCATGGTGGGCGCATCAGCGTCGTGGGCCGTAGCGGCGGGCCCGTCCCCGAGTTCAACACCGCCACCCTGTTCTTCCGTCGGAATCGGATCGGGGGAGTATCCGTCGGCGACTACACGCCGCAAGCCGCCCAAGCCACGTGGCGCCAAATCGTCGAGCGCCTCAACGCTCTGGGCAAACGGCCCATCGTGGACAGCGTATTTGCCTTCGACGACGTGAAAGCCGCCTTCGCGCGCCTGGCCGGGGGGCCAATGGGAAAGGTGCTCGTGCGCGTGGCGGAGTGAACCAGGGTTCAGGGTTCAGAGCTCCGATGCGAGAAGGCCCGCCGCGGCGGATCTCCGCTGCGCTCCGAGAGTCTCGCATCAGCGAGTTATCGTTGCGAAAGAAGCTGAGCGAGGAAGTGGACGACCGCGCCCGCCACGCCGGCCATGATCAGCCAGGTGACCAGCATCGGGACCACGCGCCGGCCGGTCGCGCCGGCGTGCGCGAACGCGATCACCGTCAGCAGTACGGCGGCACCAACCGGCACCCACATCTGTCCGGAGCTGATGGGCATGAAATACACCGGCACAGCCAGTGCGAGCGAGGCCGCCAGCGCCGCGGCGCCGTTCCATAGCCCGACCATCACGGGGTGATTGATGTACTCCAGCGAGAGCCCCAGCTCCTCCTCCATCATCACTTTCAGCAGACGATCGTCATCGGCGGAAAGCGTGGCGACGATCTCGTCCAGGATCGGCGGACCGAATCCCTTGGCGGCATACAGCGCGCGGATTTCCTCCAATTCCTGCTCGCGATGGTTTTGGATCTCGTAACGCTCGCGCTGCAGCTCGGCCTCATAGAAGCGCACCTGCGAGGCCGTGGCGCGTGCCCGGACCATGCCCAGAAACAGCGAGACGCCCACGGCGGCCGCCACCAGTCCCGCGCCGAGTTCGCGGTTAGAGACCGCTCCTACGGCCGCACCGGCCGACACGAGCGTCACCCATACCAGCCACGTGATCACCACGGCATCACGCGCACTGTTGAACGACTGCCGCCAGTCATCCACGCGCACCGGGTGCCCTTCGGACGCCAGCATCTGCCGGGCCCGCGCGCGGGCGGCGGCCACGTGATCGGCCGCTTCGGTGGCGACCGCCTCCTGTTCTGGTGTGCTGACTATCGTGCCCATACCGCTTGGGCATATTCGTTCCCGCGGACGGGGTCAAGCGGATCCCGCCCGACCCGCGGCTGACGGGTCCGTAACAGACTCGGCGGGATGCAACAGCCGCGAAGCGGCGAAAGAGTTAAGCCCACGGCGTAAGCCGTGGGAGGGGATCGCCGAAACCCGTCCAGCCCCGGAGGGGCGCAAGAATTCGACTGCGGCATGCGGGGGCGACGATTCTTTCGCCCCTCCGGGGCTCCGGAAACGCGTACGACATAGGTCCCACGGCTCACGCCGTGGGCTTTATTCTCGCGCCCCTCCGGGGCTCATCCGTCGCCGCCGGAAATGCAACAGACCCGCGGTTGACTCACAAAATGAACTTGCTGAGGTCCTCGTCCTTGGCGATCTTCTCCAGCGCCTCGCGGACATACTTGTCGTCGATCACCACCGTGTCGCCGCTGCGGTCCGGGGCCTCGAACGAGAGTTGCTCCATGACTTTTTCGGTGATCGTATAGAGTCGCCGCGCGCCGATGTTCTGTGTGGACTGGTTGACCCGGAAGGCGATGTCGGCCATGGCTTCGATCGCGTCGCGCGTGAACTCGATCTTGACGCCTTCGGTGCCCAGCAGCGCCGTGTGCTGCTTGACCAGCGCGCTCTGCGGCTCGGTCAGAATGCGCAGGAAATCCTCGCGATTCAGATCGGTCAGCTCCACGCGGATGGGGAAACGGCCCTGCAGCTCCGGCATCAGGTCGGCCGGCTTGGTGTTGTGAAACGCCCCGGCCGCGATGAACAGGATGTGATCCGTCTTGACCGGACCATAGCGCGTGCTGACGGTCGAGCCCTCTACAATCGGCAGCAGGTCGCGCTGCACGCCCTGGCGCGAAACATCCGGACCGGCCGTCCGGTCCGAGCCGGCCAGCTTGTCGAGCTCGTCCAGAAAGATGATCCCGCTCTCCTGCGTGCGGCGCAAGGCCAACTCGTTGACTTTCTCGCGGTCGATGAGCTTGTCGACCTGCTGGTCGAAAATGATGCGGCGCGCTTCGCGGATCGGGACGCGGCGGCTCTTGGTGTCTTTCGGCAGGATTTTCTCGAGGAAGTCCTGCATGCCGGGATCGATCTGCTCGGTGCCGATGGTGGCGAACATGCCGACCGGCACGGCCTTGCGCTCCACGGTCAGCTCGACCTGCCGGTCTTCCAACTCGCCGCTGCGCAATTGGGCGCGCAGCTTTTCGCGGTTGCGATTGCGGCGCTGAGCGGTCTCGCTGTCCGGCGCTTCGGCCTCCTGTCGGTCGAACTCGGTGGGCGGCATGAGCAGATCGATGAGCTGCTCCTCGGTGAGCCGCTCGGCCTCGATCCGTACGACCTCGGTCTGCTCGGTGCGCACCATGTGGATCGCCAGATCCAACAAGTCGCGCACCATGCTCTCCACATCGCGCCCGACGTAGCCCACCTCGGTGTACTTGGTCGCTTCGACTTTGATGAAGGGCGCGTTGACCAGGCCCGCGAGCCGCCGGGCGATCTCGGTCTTGCCAACGCCGGTGGGCCCGATCATCAGGATGTTCTTGGGCCCGACCTCCTCGCGCAGCCCCTCCGGAAGCTGCTGCCGCCGCCAGCGATTCCGGATCGCGACCGCCACCGCCCGCTTGGCCTCATCCTGGCCGACAATGTACTTGCCCAGCTCAGATACGATCTGTTTCGGCGTAAGATTGCTCATCGGTTTCCGTTTGTATTGGACGCTGAGACGCTGAGGGCGCTGAGGAGGACATTGTGTTCACAATTCGGTGAATGCCTTCCCTCATTATCACCACGTTGAAATTGATCAGCAGCCCGACGTCCTTGCGCGCCGCTCGCAGGCTTGAGCGCGTCTGCGCCTTATGGAGGTTCAAAACCTGTTCGACGTGCTTTAACTCGAGAAGGATTGTGTCCTCCACGAGAATGTCGACGACATGCTTGCCGACCTGCTGCCCGCGATAGCATATCGGAAACGCGACCTGCCGTGCTACCGTCAGCCCGCGCGCCCGCAACTCAATCATCAGCGCGGCTTCGTACACCGATTCCAGAAAGCCCGGACCAAGCTCACGGTGAACCGCAATGGCGGCACCGATAATCGCCTCCGTCAGCGCCTGGTGCGGGTAATCGCGATCGTCCAATCGTCTTAGCAAAGTTCTTCTGCTTTCTCTGCTTTCTCAGCGTCTCAGCGTCAATCTACAGCTTTTCGACAATGATGTCGTGATTCGTGAACACGCAGATGTCCGCCGCGATGTGCAGGCTGATTTCCACGATGCGCTCGGGCGGCAGGGTCGTGTGCTCGAGCAGGGCCCGGGCGGCGGCGGCCGCGAACATCCCGCCGGAGCCGATGCCCAGCACGCCGTCGCTGGGCTCGATCACGTCGCCGCTGCCGCTGATCATCAGCGTGGCCTCCTTGCCGACGACCGCGATCAGCGACTCCAGACGCCGCAGAATGCGATCGGTCCGCCACTCCTTGGCCAGCTCGATCGCCGCCCGCCGCAGGTTGCCTTTGAACTGCTCCAGCTTGCCCTCGAAGCGCTCCAGCAGGGCGAAGGCGTCGGCGGCCGTGCCGGCGAAGCCGCAGAGAATCGACCCGTCGGCCAACCGCCGGATCTTCCGCGCATCATGTTTGATGGCCGTGTTCCCCAGAGTGACTTGCCCGTCGCCGCCTAGAGCGGCCGCTTCGCCCCGGCGCACCGTCAGAATCGTGGTGGATCGTAACTGCTCAGCTCGCGCGGCTCTGTGCATGGCTGCATCCTCGCTTCCGGCGCCTGGTAAAAGATCGTACCGTGACGTCGCATAGTTGGCGAACCGGCGGTCGACAACCTGATGCGGGTTCAGAACCGCGAGCGTCAGCGAGCGTCATTGGTTTACGGTGCCTCATGCGTCCGAACGTGCTTCGCTCGTGCTCGGGGCTCATCCCCCCGCCGCCACAGTACGTGGAACTGTTCGTATTGGTCGGATTGCTTGCAATCGGTTTGGCCTGCCGGCCCGAATCACGCGAACCGCCCGTGGTGACCTCGCGGCCCGCGCCCGAATCGCGAGTCGCGACCTCGCGGGCCGTTGAGCCGCCGCCGGTTGCCAGCACGCGACCGGCGCCGGATCCCAATTCAGCACGCGTAGAGATCCGTGCGCTGACCGACCCGCAGGAGGGCTGGCTGCGCATCGAGGCCGTCAAAGCTAACGCACCGGGCGCAAGCGCCGCCGGCCGCTTCTTTCCAGACGAGAATCGCCTCGCTATCCATACCGACCAAGTCGAGCGCTTCAGCATCGATCTGAGCGCGCTGCCGATCCGCTGGGATCGGCGCGTTGTCTTGCGCATCGATCAAGTCAGCGCGGAACTCTCCCGCCGCAATCAGACCATCGTCCACTTCGAGGTCACGCCGGCGGGCGACTGGGTGCCAGTCAAGCCTTAACTGTGCGTGGGGCAACCTGCAGCACGCGGGGGGTGTCGCGCAAGAAAATCGCGGTGAGCGCCGCCTGGCGACGCTCACCGCGCTTGTTATTCACATCCGAGTTCGACTCCGATCGCCCCTTACGGGAAGATCAATGAGTCGGTCGACGCATGCCGCGGCGGACTGGTCGGGAAGGCATCCTGTCCCGGCCAAGCCTTGTTGGCCGGCGTCAAGCCGCCGTGTGCCGCCCAAGGCGAGGAGCCGCCGTAGACGCCGGGGAAGATGAACGGCGCCGGCGTGTTCATGAACCCGGCCGTGCTGCCGATCATGCGGGTGTAGATGTTGTCCTTGTCCACACCCACGCACGGCCGCATCTGAAACTCGCCGTGGCCGTCGGCAAACAGGATGTTCTGCCCTTCGCCCGTCGACGTGCCGCCGTGATTAGGCGAGTTGAAGACCCGCCAACGATTCGGCGGCGAGCTGGGCGAGAGTCCGTTGGGTGACGTGGTGTTCGGTGATCCGTCGCCATTCACGTCCGCGTTGCCCGCCATCGGAATCTGGCCGAGCCGGTAGGGGCTGCCATCGGCCACGAGCGCCATGCGGTTGTCCAGGTTCTCGCTGGCGCGCGTGTCACCCGGTCCGAACGGGACCTGATACCCGTAGCTGACGTTGTTCAGGCTGGCGAAGTCATAGTAGCGGTTGATTTCCTCGGTGCCGTCCGGAGTGTGGTTGGCGCTGGGGCAGATGAACTGCTTGACCGTCACATCGCCCGAGCGGACCAGCATCCAGAAGGCGCGCGTCGTCGACATACCGGATGACGAGGCCGGCTCGGAAACCTGGTTGCGCGGGAACCAGCCGCCCGGCAGAGTCGCCAGGAAGTCGCCGGTACCATTGCCCATGTAATCTACCGAGATCGACGCCTCCGGGGTGGCACTGTTCAACGCCGTCGTGTTGAACGCCGGCACCGGCCACGACTCTTGGTTGTCGTTGGCGTAAATCTTGCACGACGTACCGATGCCCTTGACGTTTGCCAGACACACCAGCCGCTTGCTCAACTCGCGCGCACGCGACAAGCTGGGTAGCAAAATCGCGATCAGCAGGGCGATGATCGCAATGACTACCAGCAGCTCAATCAGGGTAAAACCTCTACGTTTCCTCATACGACACCTCCATCAGAACCAGGCTCACACCAACCGGGCCGGCCGAAATATCCGCGGATGCACCGCTGCCGCGCTCGGAATAGACACATAAGGGCAACGTTCTCCGTCATATAAACCGCGGCCTTCGCGCGGTTCAGTCGCCGCTTTCTTCCGACCGATACCCGTCCCCGGGCGTGGCCTGTAGCGCCCGGACGACAATCAATCCGGCAGCCGGCGCGGGCGTCAACACGACGCACCGAAACCGCCCACCACCGGGTGGTTGTTAAACTGCTTAGAAAAACCTATTCGGACGCATCCAACGCTCGCGCAATGCTCCCTCGGCCGCCTTTCGGCTGCCTACGAAGGAGATTCCGGGACGTTCGGGCGGGTATGGATTCTACGGATTGAGTGCGTTTATAAGCGCGAGGCCAATGTTATCGATTCAGTATGATCGCCGTCGCGCGATCGATGTCGGACTAACCCGCGTCCCGCAACACCGTTCTTCACTGGTAAAGACTATCCGAACCTGCCAGGCGTGTCAAACACTTTCGAGCGCGATTTTCATTGGCCACAGGTCGTTTGCCGATCGACCGCCAGCCGCTTTACAACTCGGCCGAACGTGCCCAGAATCCTGCACGGGCGATCTTAATTTCCGCCATATTGCAGTATGTATATACAGTTGTAACATAAGCTGTCAAAAACGCTGGATGCTCCGTAGGATGACGAATAGATGTTGAAGTACCCTGATTCGCCAAATCGGGACGAACTCCGCTCCCGGGCCGCGCAACACGGGCAAGAGCATCTCTTCGCGTTCTATGACCAACTCAGTCCGGCCGAGCAGCGCGACCTGCTGCGGGACATTCAACTCATCGACTTCCCCACCGTCGCCCAGCAGGCGTCAGCCGGCGCCGCGGTTGCGCCTTCCATTGATTTGGGTCGTCTTGAATCGGCCGAAGCCTGGCCGCAGCAGCCCGCGCCCGGCCAGGAGGAACTCTACCGGCAAGCCGGCGCACGCGGCGAAGCGCTGCTGCGCGCTGGACGCGTGGCCGCGATGACCGTTGCCGGCGGTCAGGGCACGCGGCTCGGATTCGATGGCCCCAAGGGAGCGTTCCCGATCTCACCGCTCATGCACAAGCCGCTCTTTCAGCTTTTCGCAGAAACGATCCGCTGGACGCGCGCGCACTACCAAGCCGCCATCCCCTGGTACATCATGACCAGCATGGCCACCGATGACGCCACGCGCGCCTTCTTCGCCGAGCAGCATGCTTTCGGACTGCCGACCGACGACATTATCTTCTTTCAGCAGGGGGTCATGCCCGCCCTCGGACTGGACGGCAAGATCCTGCTGGAAGAGCGGCATCGGGTGGCGCTTTCGCCCGACGGGCATGGCGGAACGCTGACGGCCTTGGCCCGCAGCGGCGCTCTGGCCGACATCACCGCGCGCGGCATCGACTCGATCAGTTATTTCCAGGTCGACAACCCGCTGGTTCAACCATTCGATCCGCTCTTTCTGGGTTTGCACGCTCAGGCGCGCTCGCAGGTATCGAGCCTGACGATCGGCAAGGCCGACGATCTGGAGCGCGTCGGCAACTTCGCGCGGCTGGATGGCAAGTTGTGCGTCATCGAGTACTCAGATCTGCCTGAAGCGCTGGCCCGCGCCCGCACACCCGACGGACGACGCCAGTTTGACCTGGCCAACATCGCCATTCACATTTTCGCGCGCGAGTTCCTGGACGAGTTGACCTCGGATACCGGCAAGCTGTCACTGCCGTGGCATCGCGCCCTCAAGAAGGTCCCGTACATCGACCTGCACACCGGCCAGAAGGTCGAACCACAAGAGCCGAACGCGATCAAACTCGAACGCTTCATTTTCGACGCACTGCCCTTAGCCGAGCGCACGCTGCTGTTGCAGGCCGAGCGCGGCGAGGTTTTCAGCCCGGTCAAGAACGCCACCGGCGTGGACAGCGCGGAAACGGCGCAGCGCGACCTGATCCGCCGCGCGGCGCGCTGGCTCGAAACCTGCGGAATCTCAGTGCCGCGCAGGCCCGACGGCGAACCCGATTGCGTGCTCGAAATCAGCCCGTTGCTCGCGCCGAGTCTGGACGCGCTGCGCGCCGCGCACCTCGGCGTGCCGCGCATCGATCGCGGCGGTGAGTACTATTTCGAGTAGCGCGCATGACCACATTTAGCCGCTGGGCCGAAGGCCCGCGCTGCGGCGGGCGCTGAGCAATCGACAACGCGGTGCGCTGCGTGGACGTCGGCTGCGGCGTACCCCGCAGTTTACCCACCGTGGCGGGGGGTCGCGGCTAATCGTCGCTGGCGGTGCTCGAATCCGGAAGCGGTAATCCGGTAATCGTGGCCTCGAAAACCAAGCGCCCGCTGACGATCGCCTGCGTGCGGCAGCGGATGCGGCGCGGACGAACTTCCAACTGTTGGCAGATGAGATAGATGCGTGCCGGCGGCACGACGGCTTCGCGGAATTTGCAATCATCGACCCCGCCAAAGGCGACGAACGCGGTAAGGTGGTGAAGGTAGCGCCAAAAAAATGCCGCCGTTTGTCCGGCCATTTCGAGCATCAGCACTCCGGGAAAGATCGGCCGGCCTGGAACGTGCCCGCGTACCCACCATTCATCCAACCTGACGTTGCGATACGCCACGCCGATCGCACGCTCGCGGTCCAAATGCAGAATGCCGTCAAGCTGCATGAACTCGTGGCGATGCGGCAGGTACTGGTAAATCTCTTCGCGCGGCACCAGGACGCGCTCCAGATCGATTTCGGCCAGATCAAAGAGCATCGGCGGCGGCATGGCTCACTTTCTCGCTCTGGGAAATTGGCGCGACGTAGAGACCGCCCGGACGGCGCGCTGAAAGCCGGACGGGGCGGCCGATTGATTGAGGATTTCAGAAGGAACTACACTTTCGGCTCCTCGGCCGAGCGGACCTCCAGGATTTTCTTGCGGACTTCCTGGGCGGCGTTCTTGATATCCTGCATGGACTTGCGGACGCGCGTGCCGGCCGCCTTGTTTCCACCCTCGGCCTTGGACACGTCTTCGGCCGCAGCCTCCACCAGTTGTTTCAGACGTTCGTACTCGACCATGCCGCATCTCCTTCGCAGCTACCGCGCTTCAGCTTCTCGAAGATGTCGCCGCCTCTCCGTCGGCGGACAGAGGAGTCTAGCAAAGCATCTGGGCACTAGCAAAGACCTGTCAAGTCTAAAAACCGCATTTTTCCGCAAAGAATGCAGTTACATGCGGACTCAGCCGCATTGCAGGCGGTTCTAACGAGTGGTCGGTCTTGTGCGAGAAAACCGGCCTAAGCTCATAATTCATAAGGCTTTGAGGATGGACGAGC
>DASXUA010000556.1:0-7748 GCA_036505095.1 Phycisphaerae bacterium | reverse complement strand
TCCCTGTGCTCTTGAACAAGTTTCAGAAATCTTGTTGATCTCGACGCGGCTGAACCCACCCGCTCGTTCGAAAACAACGGGGTCGAGCCAAACCTTGGCGACCTTCCTTTCGCGCTTCACATGAATGTGCGGCGGTTCGCTTCGATCCAACGACACGAAGAAAACCGGTATCCAGCGACTCGCAACACAGTGGGCATTCAGTCGCCATTCTATCTCATCGATGCGAAACGACGCTTGCGGGAGTCTACCGTTCCGGGTGTCCGGCTAACGCCCAAGTTAAGCCGCGAGCGATCAATAGAAGCGCCGGCGCAGCCCGCTGCCCATGCGAATCGGGTACGGCGAGCCTCTCATGAAGTGCCAGTCCAGTGGATTGACGGAAGCTGCCCGGACTTCAATAAAACTTCATCGTCCCCAGCGGTGGGCTTTTCAATTTCTTCGCACCGGAGAACATCGGGCGAACCATAGTTGGAATAGAGGATGGCTTTCATGTGGACATCCTTCTTCTCCTGCTGGCCCCGCCTGGGTCTTGCGAGAAGGGGAGGTCGATTCCACCGGAGCATTCGGCGGAAAACCGACGCAGCTTCTGGCAGCGCAACGTTGATTCCTACTGCGGTTCGCCTGGGGCTTGCGGCTCGCCGCCGCGGCCGCCGCCCGCTGGAGCACCGCCCCCCGGCGCGCCGCCACCACGCCCACCTCGACCGCCGCCACCGGGAGGAGGCGGCGGAGCGATGGTCCATGCGACCAGTTGAGCGCCGCCACCCTGAGGACCGCGCGCCGCATGCACGATGTACTGCTTACCCTGATGCATGTACGTCATCGGGATGCCCGTTGCGGGACCAGCGGGCATTGCAGCCTGCCAGACGTTCGCGCCGGTCTTCTTGTCATACGCGTGCAGAATCGCCTGACCTCCGGAACCCTCGGTCGCGAAGAGGAAATTCTTCGTCACCAGCAGATGGGCCTGCGATGGTGAACCGGTCGGCGGAATGTCCTTCACGCCGGCGGCTTCCAATGCGGCTTTGATATTCGGCGGCGTGTCGCCGTTGGGGATGGTGAAGGCGATGTCGCCTTTGTTCATGTCATATGCAGTGATTCGTCCGTATGGAGGCTTCAGCAGCCTGAGGCCGTTGATCTGCGGTACGTTGCTGGTGGCCTGACTGTATTCGGCAGAATCGCCATCGGCAGGGTTGTAATTCGGATTTTTTCTGTTGCCGATTCCGGTCGGATTGGTGTTGGACCCGACATAGACGTATCCCGTTTCGGGGTCAGCAGCGCCGGACTGCCAGTTGGCGCCGCCGCCATATCCGGGAACCTGGATGGTGCCTTTTAACGCGTTCGGTCCAGTGGTGATTTCGATAGCTGGCGTAAAAATGGGCCCGATACGGAATCCTTCGATCGCCTGTGCCGCCATCGCTCGGAGAGCCGGCGTGAAATCGATCAAATCATCCACGGTGATGCCGTGCCGATCGAAGGCGGGCGGTTTTGTTGGGGCAGGGTGCTTCTGGCTTATTCTACCTATCTTCACTGCTCAGTTATGACTGCGGTTGCACGGGCGGGCCTCTCGGCCCCAGGCGGCGAGAGGGCCCTTCTTTGCCCGTACAACGGTGAAAAAAATCGGCTTGTGGTACCTGGTACTGAGGAGGTAACATCGGGCGAAATTGCGACTTATGCGGGGCCGCTGCAGCTACGATTGCAGGTGTGGCTTACTGCTGGTCACATCTGTCGCGGGAACGGTGCAGATTCTCAAAGGTAGGGTAAGGATGGGTACACCAAGACAGTCGATTCGATGGCTGCTGCTCTCACTGCTGTTGTTCGTGACCATATTCGCCGGGGTCCTCCGGCCGGCGACGAGTGATCCGCCGCTCGTCGTCGCGGCGAGAGACGGTGATTTCGAGGCGGTACGCACGCTGCTCGCCAAACGTGTCAACGTCAACGAGCCCGGGCGGGACGGCTCCACGGCGCTTCTTTGGGCGGTGTACCACTCCGACCTCGGGATGGTGCGCGCGCTTGTCGCGGCCGGCGCGAACTTCACTACGCCCAACCGGTACGGCATCACGCCGCTGCTGCAGGCCAGCCGCACGGGCGATACGCCCATGATTGCGGAGTTGCTGAAGGCGGGCGCGGGCGTCAGAAGGTCCGTCCATCCTGAAGGTGAGACGCCCTTGATGGCCGCCTCACGGACCGGCAGGCTCGACGCTGTCGAGCTGCTGCTCGAGGCCGGTTCGGATCCGAACGCTGCCGACAACTATCAGAAGGAGACGGCGCTGATGCGGGCCGCTGAAGAAGGGCATGTCGACGTCGTCAATGCGCTGCTGGCCGCCGGAGCCGATCCGAACATCAAGGCGCACGTTTCGCCACTGACCGAACGGAAACACACCGACCACGCCACGGGCGGATTAACCGCACTGATGTTCGCCGTACGCAACGGTCACGAAAACGTGGTGCGGGCGCTCGTCAAGGGCGGCGCCGATTTGAAGGCCACCAACGGTGACGGTGTCACGGCGACATCGATCGCGATCGTCAACGACCGCTTTGACCTGGCCCGGACCCTGCTCGACCTCGGAGCCGATCCGAACGACGGGGCGCTTTTCTTCGCCGTCGACATGCACGACGCGACGACCGACATGCGTGCACGCGACGGCTCGCGCCTGCGCGCCGATCATCCCAATCAGCTCACGGCGCTCGACCTTGTCAAGCAGCTGCTCGAGCGGGGAGCCGATCCGAACAAGCCGTTTGTCGGCCAGATCCACAATGTCACGCTGTGCTGCAGTGAAGAGCACAACTCGTCGCCGTTCTTCCGCGCGGCGATGGCCTCCGACGTCGAAGTGCTCAAGTTGATGATCAAGCACGGAGCGCAACTCGAGTGGAGCCCCACGGAGATCAAGAAGAAGGATAAGGATAGTGACGGAGGCGGCGGCCAGGGACGCGGCGCCAACGCCAATGTCGGCAAAACACCGGCGATGATGGCGATGGCCGGCGGCCGTGGCGCCCCGTTTGCCGCCGGGCCCGGATTTGAACGATTGAGCGCTCCGCCGTACCGCGAGCCGGCGAACCGCGACCTGGGCGAAGCGCTCAAAGTGCTGCTCGAGGCCGGCGCCAATCCGAACGCAAAGTCAGCCGACAGTGTGACGCTCCTCCATCAGGCCGTGACGGCGCGCCGGACCGACATGATCCGCGCCCTCGTGGCCGCTGGCGCCAAGCTCGACGCTGTCAATAAGGAGAACCTGACGCCGCTGCTGCTTGCTGAGAAGCCGGAACCGCCGCCACCGCCGGGGAACAACACCGATTCGCGCACCTGGAAACCGCGACGCGATTCGCGCGAAGAGGTCATCGCCACGCTGCGCGAACTGATGCATCTCGGGCCGAACGATCCTGCGCCGGTGCCGCCGGCGCCACCCGAAGAACAGAAGAAGGCCGAGTCCGCTCCGTCCCAGAAGGGGGCAGGGACGAAATGACCAAGCTGATTACCACTGCCGCCATGATCTGTGCCGGCACGGTCCTGCTGCTCGCGCAGGCGGGGACCGCCGCGCGGTCCCAGGCGACTTCGACGCCGAAGCCAGCGGCGACGGCCCGGGCGGCAGCCCCGTCCGGTCCGGCCCCTGGCTCCCGTGTGGCGCCCGCGCTGCAACGCTCGCCGGTTGCGGCCGGAGACGCCAAAACGTATCGTGCGTTTGTCAATCAGTACTGCGTCGGCTGTCACAACACGCGGAACCCGCAGCCGGCGGTCGATCCGGTGGATCTTGAGAAGGCCAGCCTCGACGACGTGGTGGCCGACGCGGTCACGTGGGAGCGCGTGCTGCGCAAGCTGAGCGTGCGGGCGATGCCGCCGCAGGGCATGCCGCACCCGCCGGAAGCCGACTACGTCGGCTTCACGACGTGGCTGGCGAACTCGCTCGATCGGGCGTGGGCGTCGCGCGGTACGTCGCCTGGCCGTTACGTGGTGCACCGGCTGAACCGTACCGAGTACGGCAACGCCGTGCGCGACCTGCTCGCGATCGACGTGGACGTCACCTCGCTGTTGCCGAGTGACGACGCCGACTTCGGGTTCGACAATATCGCGGCATCGCTGAAGACATCGCCGATGCTGCTCGACCGGTATGTCACCGCGGCGCAGCGCATCAGCACGCTGGCCATAGGCAACCCGAAGGAGTTGCCCGGCACCACCGAGTACTCGATCAGCCGCGAGTTCAGCCAGAACGCCTACATCGAGGGCTTGCCGCTCGGCACGCGAGGCGGGACCGTCGTGCGTCACATCTTCCCGGCCGACGGGGAGTACAGACTGGCCACCCGCCTGTTCCGCGGCGTGGAAGAGGGGTACGTCGGCGTCGAGGGCAACGACACGCCGCACACATTTGTGATCACGATCGACGGTGACGAGGTGTTCTCGACCACAATCGGCGGTCCGAAGGATCACGAGGAGCAGGCCAAGTCGCTCACCGACATGCAGCCGATCGTGGACGCCCGACTGACGACCCGTGTGAAGGTGAAGGCCGGGCCGCACGATGTGGGCTTCACGTGGCGGGAACGTCCGGGGCAGCCGCAGGATGTGTGGCAGCCCGCGTTGCGTGACAGCCAGGAAATCCACATGGTGGGCGGAATGCCGAAGATCCGCACTGCCATGATCGAAGGACCGTACAACGTCACCGGTGTCAGCGCCACGCCCAGCCGCGACCGCATCTTCGTGTGCCGGCCCGCCTCGGCTGCAAAGGCGTGGGGGGACCGGCCGGAAGTAAAAAGGTCGCCGAAGGCGACGTACCGAAGCGATCCGGACGGTGGGCCCGACGCTAAAGAGGAAGCCTCGTGCGCCACGCGGATCTTCACCAACTTGACCCGCCGCGCGTACCGGCAGCCCGTTACCGGCGACGACGTGCAGGCGCCGCTGGCCTTCTACCGGCAGGCTCGTCAGAACAGCGAGACGTTCGACGCGGGCATCCGCGCCGGCCTGGCCCGGGTGCTGTCGAGCCCCTCGTTCCTCTACCGTATGGAACGCGACGACGCCGGCATTCGGCCGGGCGCCGCGCACCCGGTGAGCGATGTGGAGCTGGCGTCGCGCCTGTCGTTCTTCTTATGGAGCAGCATCCCTGACGAGCGGCTGCTCAGCCTGGCCACGTCGGGTCGCCTCCGCCAGCCTGGCGTACTCGGGGCGCAGGTGAAGCGGATGATCGGCGACGAGCGGTCGGACGCTCTCATCGGCAACTTCACCGGCCAGTGGCTGCAGCTCCGCAACCTCGAAGCGAAGGTTGCGCCCGACCTGTTGATGTTCCCGGACTTCGACGACAACATCCGCAAGGGATTCCGCCGCGAGACCGAGATGCTTTTCAGCTACATCCTGCGCAACGACCGCAGCGCGCTGGAGCTGCTTAGCGCCGACTACACGTTCATCAACGAGCGGCTGGCGAAGCATTACGGGATTCCGGGCGTCTACGGCGAGCGCTTCCGTCAAATTAAGCTGACGGATCCGAACCGCTTCGGCCTGCTCGGTCACGGCAGTATCCTGTCGCTCACGGCCCTGGCCACGCGGACCTCGCCGGTCTTCCGTGGCACGTACGTGCTGACGACGTTCCTGAACACGCCCCCGCCGCCTCCGCCTCCGAACGTGCCGGCCCTCGAGGACAGCAACAAAGCGCCAGAGTCGGCGGCGAAATCGGTGCGCGACCAGCTCGAGCTGCACCGGCAGAACCCCGCCTGTGCGGGGTGCCACCGGGTCATCGACCCCCCTGGTTTCGCGCTCGAGAACTTCAACTCGGTCGGGCAGTGGCGTGGCTCCATGCCCAACGGGGCGAAGATCGACGCCAACGGCGTGCTCGCAGATGGCTCCAGGCTCAACGGACCGGTCGACCTGCGGCAGGCCCTCGTCAGCCGGCCTGAAGCCTTCGTCACCGTCATCACGCAGCGGATGATGATTTACGCTTTGGGGCGCGGCCTCGAACCGGCGGATATGCCCGTCGTGCGCCGCATCGTCAGGAAGGCGGGCCAGAACGGCTACCGCCTGAGCACCATCGTTAACGAGATTATCGAAAGCGCACCGTTCCAGATGCGGACGCGCCTGGAACCCGCTCAATCCAGCAACACTGTGGCCCGAACAACTGTGGAGTAGACATATGATCATTACGAAGAAGCACCTGTCCCGCCGCACTTTCCTGCGTGGCGCCTTTGGCGCCACGATCGCCCTGCCAATGCTCGATGCGATGGCGCCGGCTCTGACAGCGCAGACGAGAACAGCTGCCAGCACCCCATTCCGGTTCGGGACTGTGTACTTCCCTTGCGGAATCTATCCGGACACCTGGCATCCTGACGCCGCCGGCTCCGGCTTCGCGTTCAAGCCGGTGATGCAGCCGCTTGAAAAGTTTCGATCGCAGCTTGTCACGATCAGCAATATGACCGCCCCGTGGGGCGAGTCGGTGCACGTCGGGGCCAGCACCGCGTTCCTGAACGGCGTGGGACCGGCGGGCGACCGTCAAAGCTCGGGGGATATGTTCGGCAAGATCCAGTCGAAGAAGACGCTCGACCAGTATGTCGCCGACATGGTGGCGGGCGACACGCCGATGCGATCCATCGAGGTGGGCACCGAGGACATGGGAACCGCCGTCGGGGCATGCGATGGCTTCCCGTGCACATTCTTCAACACCTTGGCGTGGCGCACCGACACGAGCCCGCTGCCCGTGGGCATCAACCCGCGCGTGACGTTCGAGCGGATGTTCGGCGAGGCCGGGGCGTCCGATCAGCGTTCGGCCCGGCTCAAGGAGAAGCAGAGCCTGCTGGACTCGGTCAACGCCGAGACTCACCGGCTCAGGAGCGCGCTCGGCGCGCGCGACCGCGCGATCTTCGACGAGTACCTGAGCAACATCCGTGAGGTCGAGCAGCAGGTCGATCGCATGGAGAAGCGGCTTGGCACGATCACGGGCATTCCCGACGCACCGGTTGGCTTGCCCGAAGCGTTCGACGACCACCTGTCGGTCACCTACAACCTGATGCACCTGGCCTTGCAGGGCGACATCAGCCGCGTGTTCACGTTCATGATCGGGCACGAACCGACCGATCGCAGCTACCCGCACCTCGGGATTCCCGAGACCCACCACAGCGTCTCGCACCACGGGAACGATGCGGAGAAGATGACCAAGTACGCCAAGATCGCGACCTATCAGATGGTCAAGCTCTCCGAGTTCCTCGAGAAGCTGAGGGCCACGCCGGACGGCGACGGTAACCTGCTCGACCACTCGCTGATCTACTTCGGCAGCGGCATGAGCAACGGCAACCTCCACGATCGCAGCAACCCGCCGGCGCTGCTGATCGGTGGCGCGCACGGCAAGCTGAAGGGCGATCGCCACATCGTGGCCAAAAAGGAGCCGACCGCGAACCTGCTGCTCGCGATCGCGCAACTCTACGACGCGCAGATCGACAAGTTCGGGGCCAGCACGGGACGCCTCGACTTGTAGACGTCACCATATCCTGCAATCCGGACGGCCGCGCGAGGCACACGCTTAAGCGCGGCCGTCGTCGTTTTCGGGCTGTCCACGATGCGGCCGCTTCCAGCGCAATCGCCCGCGGCGAAAGAATCTTAAGTTTTGTAAAGTTTGAACCCGCCTTCCTTTTTTCGATCTATCATTCCCGCGACCTCTTGTACAAAACCGAAGGAGGACAAATGATTCGGCGAATCCTTCCGTGCCTCGCGGCCGCGGCGTTCGCGATCGGAGTTAGCTGGAAGATACAGGCCCAAGCGCCGGTTCCCGTGTTTACGGCGGCGCAGTCCG
>DASXUA010000555.1:0-6000 GCA_036505095.1 Phycisphaerae bacterium | reverse complement strand
AAACGCCTTCTGGCAGAGTTTTGATGTCGTTGTCCCCAGGGAGGACTTCCCGCCGGTGGCAACCACGGGTAAGCCTTACCCAGGCTACATTAGCCTTGCCGGCGGGAAGTATTTCATACCTCCAAACACCAGCATTGTCTTGACTGGCTACCATCCATCGTCCCTTCGGGACGAGAACAGAATACGGAGATTCGCGCAAAACGTCGTGACTAGTTCGCACACTGGGTCGCGCTGGTTTGCTCCGGTAAAATACGCGGGTGCCACCGGAGCGCTTCGTATCCCGTTACCGTGAGTTTGCCCCTTATGCGGCGATCTTTCTGCTTGCGCTGCTGGTGCGCGGCGTGTATTTGGCGCAGATCAGAACCGCGCCGCTGTTCGACGTGCTCTTCCTGGACGCCGAGGCCTACGATGCCTGGGGTCAGCGGATCGCGGCGGGTGATTGGCTGGGGCACGACGTTTTTTATCAGGCGCCGCTCTATCCGTATTTCCTTGGGCTGATGTACTCAATTGTCGGACACAGTTTGCTGGCCGTGCGGATCATTCAGATGTTGGCCGGGTCCGGCGCGTGCGTGGTGCTGGCCGAGGCGGGGCGGCGCTTCTTTTCGAGGCGCGTCGGTTTGACGGCCGGCGTGCTGTTGGCGATCTATCCGCCCGCCCTTTTCTTCGACGGGCTGATTCAGAAAGCCATTTTGGACGTGTTCCTGATGTCGTTGCTCCTGCGCTTGCTGGGCGGATTAGCGCGGCGCCTGACGACAGCCGGGCTGATCGGCGCCGGGGTGGTCCTGGGGTGCTTCGCACTCACACGCGAGAATTCGCTTCTCCTGGCGGTGATCGTCGCCGTATGGCTGCTGGTTCATTTTGCCGATCGCAAACTGCCCAGGCGCTGTGCGAACGTCGGATGGCTGGCGCTGGGCATGGGACTCATCCTGGTGCCGGTCGGGTTGCGCAACCGCTGGATCGGCGGGAGTTTTCTGCCCACGACTGCCCAGGCGGGTCCAAATTTCTTTATCGGCAATCACGCGGGGGCGACGGGTATTCTGGCACCACTGCGGGCGGGCCGGGACGGTCCGCGCTACGAGCGGATCGATGCGACTGAATTGGCCGAGGCGGCGCTCGGCCGATCGCTCACGCCGGCCGAGGTTTCGCGCTACTGGCTGCAGCGCTCGCTGGACTACATCGCCCGCCAACCGGCCGACTGGCTGCGACTCATGTTCCGGAAGTGGTGTCTGGTTTGGAATGCTTTCGAAATATCAGACGGCGAAGACATGCAGGCGTATGCCGCTTCATCCTGGCTGCTGCGCGGGCTGACACACGTTTTTCACTTTGGTGTCTTGGTGCCGTTGGCGCTAATCGGCGTGCTCACGACCTGGCGCGCGCGCCGCGCGTTGTGGTTGCTCTACGCGCTCGTGCTGGGATTTGCAGCGAGTGTGGCCCTGTTCTTCGTCTTTGCCCGATATCGTCACGCGCTGGTGCCGCCCCTGATGCTGTTCGCCGCGGCCGGAGTCTGGGAAGTCGGGTCCGCGTTGGCGGCGCGGCGTTTTGCTCGCTGCGCCGGCTATGCGCTGGCGGCTGCGGTATTGGCTATGGTCGTGAACTGGCCCATCCTGCCCGGCTACGGCACCGGCGCCGCCACCGAGAACAATTTGGGCACGCGGCTGGGTGAACTGGGCAGGCTCGATGAAGCGGTCGTTCACTTGCAGAAAGCGCTGGCGCTCAACGGGAACTATCCATCGGCACACGTGAACCTTGGGCGCATCCTGACCCGGCAGGGGAAAGCGGCTGAGGCCGAGTCGCACTTCCGCGACGCGGTGCGGATCAATCCGCAATACGCTGATGGCCATTATTCGTTGGGCCGAATTCTGCTCGATCAGAATCGCTGGACCGATGCGATCCAGCACCTGAATGCCGCGCTGCAACTGGACCCGCGGCATCTCGAGGCTCACAAGAAGCTGGCCGTCGCGCTGGGCCACGAGAGGCGCTGGGACGAGGCCGAGCGGCACCTGCTGGAGGCGCTGCGGAACGCGCCGCAGGATGCCGAAGCGCGGGTCAATCTGGGCGTCGTGTTGGAAAGCCAGCACCGAGTCGAAGAGGCCTTCGATCAATATCTGGCGGTGCTGCGCTTGCGGCCGGATCACGCGGCGGCACGGCGAAACCTGGACGCGCTGCTGCGAGACCTATCTTCGGCCGAAAGGGCGCGCCAGCGGCTGGAAGCAGCCGGCGCGGCCGATCCGGACGATCGACTTCTGCGTGACCTGCGGGCGGGGATCGCGCCGAACCGCTGAGCGCCGTCGGGAAGCTTCCGCGCATCGCGCGCAAAAAGAAGGGACCCTCCGGCGCATGACCGATAGGGTCCGCGTTTGATCGCAAGAACGATGCCGCCCGAACGCGCCCGGACTAAGCCCGACGACGACGGATCAGCGACAGAGCGCCGAGGGCCAGCAAACCGAGAGAGGCCGGCTCGGGTACGTTGCTGATGCTCAGGCCGAAGTTCAGGATGGAGGGCGCGTCACCCGCTGCGTGATCAGCGAATGACAATACCCAATCGCCAACCTTGTCCATGCCATCGAAGGCCGACAGGACGCCGGCGGTGCCCGCCGGGCCCGCGCCAGGATCGGGCTTCCAAGGCCCGCTGACATTCGCGATCCCGACGGTGTTGTCTGGCCCAATGCCAGCCGGAGGACGGTCATAGATGCCAGGCCCTTCGTCATCCAGCGTGAACTTGGCACCCGTGGCCGGGTTTCCCCAGTTGTCGGCCGAATAGCCGAAAGTGCTCTGCGGAACACCGGGCCGGTTGATCAAGCTGACCGATACTCCGTTGTGAGTGACCCACGCTGACGCGTCACCCTGCCAAGTGTGCGAGACGATCAGGTCAACGTTGACGTCCCCAATCGTGTTGCAGCCCGGATCATCAGGCACAAAGAGCGCCACCGTCGCCGGCACGCCGCTGCCATCGGGAACAGGCAGCCCTGGCGCGGGAATGTTCGCCTTGACGGTTCTGATCGGGCATTCTTGCGCCCTGGCATGGGTTGCCAGAGCGGCGATCAACGTGATCGCCATTATCGCTGCTGCTTTTCTCATGTTTTCGCTCCTCCTAAACCAGGGAACTGACTTTCGTTTGGCCGCCCTTAACCACGGCGCAGCGCACCTGACGATTCGGCGCGCAAAAGATATTTGGTCGGCGCGCGAAGCGCTGCAAACACAAAACTGTGCATCGGCGTTGCCATGGGATACGGCACCATGACCCGCGACGGATGCCCAGATCCTTAAGCCGACAATCAGGAAGAAACGCTGAGAAAGGCCGGCAACCGAACGGTTGCGAGGGT
Organism: Phycisphaerae bacterium; assembly: GCA_036505095.1. Classification (GTDB taxonomy): domain Bacteria; phylum Planctomycetota; class Phycisphaerae; order UBA1845; family UBA1845; genus DASXUA01. Next base: position 2,677 of record DASXUA010000555.1, on the reverse strand, counting down.
CGGAAGCGATTCTTCCCCCCTCTCTCTCGCACTGAGTGCGATCGTAACCAAAGCGGACAGTAAATGCAAGCAAGAAATTTGCCGGACGCGCAAATTCTTACCAGCGGGCAGTGGGCCCCGGCTTTTGGCCATAAACCTAGATTTCGTCCTGACTTGCGGCTGATGCGCACCGGGATCACGCCCAACCGCTGAGCGCGATCGGGGAGCTCCAGCGCCTTGGGGTGTGCCCAATAATTCGGGCAAGTGCGAAGATGGCCGGGCCGACCGCCAAGACGCCAAGTTCGCCAAGATGATCAGGACCGCTTCGCGGACCGTGCGCTGGTCCTCCTCTGCTCTTAGCGTCCTTGGCGTCTTGGCGGTTCAGTGCTGACGTTGTGGGGGTTGCCCGCAAATCTGGAAACACCCACGCCTCGCGCGCAAAAAGAAGGGACCCTCCGGCGCATGGCCGAAGGGTCCGCGTTTGATTGCAAAACGATGCCGCCCGAAAGCCGCGGCCCGGACTAAGCCCGACGACGACGGATCAGCGTGAGGGCACCGACGACCAGCAAGCCGACCGAGGCCGGCTCGGGAACGTTGCCGATGGTCAGGCCGAAGTTGTTGATGGTGCCGGTGTCGCCGCCGGCATTGTCGAGCACCGACAGCGTCCAATCGCCGACCTTGCTCATGCCGTCGAACGCCGAAAGAAGCGGCAGTCCGGCATCGGCACCGGGATCAGGCTGCCAAGGCCCGCTGACGTTGGCGATCCCGATGGTATCGTTTGGGCCAATGCCAAGGGGCGGACGGTCATAGATGCCGGGCGCTTCGTCATCGAGGGTGAACTTCACACCCGTGGCAGGGTTGCCGTAGTTGTCGGCCGAATAGCCGAAGATGCCCGACGGTTCACCTGGACGATTGATCAGGCTGACCGTCACGCCGTTGTGCGTGACCCACGCCGACAGGTCGCCCTGCCAAGTATGCGCGATGATTAGGTCAACGTTCACATCGCTGATGGTGTTGCAGCCCAATCCATCGTCGACGACGGTGAGCGTCACGGTGGCAGCCGGGGCGGGAGGATCGAGGATGGGAACCGCGGTCCCAGGCGGCGTCTTGATTACCCGAGGATTGGGGCACTCTTGCGCGCTAGCCCTTGCGGCCAGCCCGGCGACCAGCGCGATCGCCATTATCGCTGCTGTTGTTCTCATGTTTTCGCTCCTCCTAAACCAAGGAACTGACTTTCGTAGGCCGCCTCCAACCGCGGCGCAGCGCACCCGGCCATTCGGGGCGCAGAATTTCTTTGGCGCGCGAAGCGCTGTAAGAGACTAAACTGTGCATCGGCGTTGCTATGGGAAACAGCACCATAGCCAGCGACGTCGGGACAAATTGCGTCCGCGACCGATCCCCAGATCCATGAGCCGACAACAGGAAGAAACGCTAAAGAAAGGCCGGCAACCGAAGGGTTGCGAGGGTCGGAAGCAGTTCTTCCCCCCTCTCTCTCGCACTAAGTGTGATCGTAACCAAAGCGGACAGCAAATGCAAGCAAGAAATTTGCCGGACGCGCAAATTCTTACCAGCGGGCAGGGGCCTGGGCCTTTGGGCAAAAACCTTGATTTCGTGGTGATTCACGGCTGATGCGCGCCGCAACCAGCCCGCGCGGCCTGCGGCTGACCTTACATTCGATGACTCCGACCGCCTCGCCGGTTAGCATGGCTGGCGAGTCATGTCGGCCGTTACTGCGATGTAGCGGTCGGTCGACACTTGGAGGTTAGATCCAGAGTCGAAACCTAAGCGCACGTTTACCGCTTATGGCGGTGGGGTGCTCATCAGCGTTGCCGACAGCGCGTTCAGCGCCGGCGGCGCAGCAAGGCCAGTCCGCCAATGGCCAGCAAACCGAAGCTCGCCGGCTCCGGCACGAGCGACAGTACCGTCCCCGACATAATGGAGGCTGTGTTGAAGCTCCATTGTGCGTTCGCGTCGGCGAAGGCGTTGGCCCCATCCACATAGCCGATCGTAGCGCTGAGGCCGTTGTCGAACGCTGCGTCGGAACCGCCGAAGGCCGGGTCCGGATACAGGAACTGGGCCAGAATCGGTCCCGAGCTGAACACCTGCACCTGGAACGTGACCGTTCCGTCACCCACCGCCCACGAGAAGTGGCCGTCGTTGTTCCACTGCACGTACAGTGTGTCGCCGATTTCCTGCCAGTAGAGCGTCGTGTTGCTCGGCTCCGGCGCTGGATCGAGATCGTCCCAGAACGGCAGCAGGTATCCTAGAGCGGTCGTCGGCGTGATGCCGGCCGGAACGGCGCTGCCGGCACCAATAGCTGCGTTGGTGAAGCCAACCGAGCAAACCGCGGTAACACCGGCCATGAGAACCCCGTTGTTTCCAATGCAGACCTGGTTAGTGGCCGGGAAGGCCGCGTTGCCCACGGTCGTGTCGATGAGGTGCTCGCTATCATCACCGACCGCGGTGATCGCTGTTCCGGTGCTGGAGATGTCCAGGAAAGCGCCGGGCAGGTTGTCGACAAACGTCACAGGATCGGCGTAAGCGCCGGCAACCGCCACGAGCGCGATCGCTTGTACCGCAATGAACGTTTTCATGTTCTCCTCCTAAAGGCACGGCTTCCCGCGCCGGGCCCAAACCCTTTCGCCGCGGATACATTCTTAGGATGGTCTCCGACCGACGTCGGCCGGCTCAGCAGCCA
>DASXUA010000554.1:0-6204 GCA_036505095.1 Phycisphaerae bacterium | reverse complement strand
GCCGTGTCGATGACTTATTTCGTCATCGATCGCCTGATGCGGCCGGTCATCCGTCATCTGATCGTCTACGGCGTCGACATTGACTATAACAACCTGCGGACCAGCCGCATCTTCAACCAGATGCTGTTCTCCTTCACCCTGACGGTGGTGATCACGGCCATGATGATCGCTACCCTGGCCACCCAGAAAGCCAGCAACCTGCGCGATGCTCCGGGGCAGCTCGATCAAGTTGTGCAGAGCCTGCGCGTCCAGACCATGGCAATCTCCGGCTGCGCCGTGCTGACCGCGATTATCATGTCCACGCTGCTGGCCCGCTCGGTCAGCGTCCCGGTGCAGGAGATGGTGCGCGCCATGCGCCGCGTGGAAGCCGGTTACATGGCGGAACGCATCACCGCCATCTCCACCAACGAAATTGGCATGCTGGGACGCAGCTTCAACCGCATGGTGGAGCGCCTCGAACAGGGCCAGACCACCATTCAGGTCCTCAATCGGCAGTTGCAGGGCCGCAACCAGGAAATGGAGCGCGCTCTGGCGGAACTCAAGCTGGCGCAGGACCGCTTGGTACACACCGAGAAGATGACTTCGCTGGGCGAACTGGTGGCCGGGATCGCGCATGAAATCAACAACTCGATCAATACCGTCTACAACGGCATCATCCCCTTGCGGCAGAAGATCGAGACGCTGCACGAGCAAATGCTCGCCGCGCCCCCGGGCGCGACGCCGCTGGCGGCCACCGCCGGCATGAAGGAATCCTTCTCGATGGTGGTGACGCTGGCCCGCGTGGTCGAGAACGGCGCCAAACGCACGACCGATATCGTGACCGACCTGAAAAAGTTCGCCCATCCCGGCCGGACGGAGCGGGCTCTTTTCGATGTCCACGAAGGGCTGGAGATCGCGCTGCATCTGCTGGACAACAAGCTGCGCAACCGAGTCACGGTGGAGCGCAGCTATTGCGCCGACGGCGGCATCCTCTGCTGCGGGACGCAGCTCTCGCAAGTTTTCCTGAATATTCTCGATAATGCCCAGCACGCGATCAGCGGTACAGGGACCGTTCGTATTCGGACGCAGCGCAGCAGCGACCAACTGGTGATTCGCATCTGCGACACCGGTTCGGGAATACCGCCGCAAACCATCGGCCGGATCTTCGATCCGTTCTTCACGACCAAGGACGTGGGCGTGGGCACCGGCCTGGGTCTGTCGATCAGCTACGGGATCGTGCGCGGGCACGGGGGCTCGATCGACGTGATCTCGCCGCCCCCTGGTGAGCCCCACGGAACTGAATTTGCGATTTCGCTGCCGATCTGCGCCGATAAAGCTGACAGCGGCGAAGCCACGCGCCTGACGCGTGCTGCGGCGATATTCGACGACAGTCGCGCTGGCCGCCGCGGCGACGGACCGGCCGTAACCCTGCGTAGCTGAGGAAGTTATGGAACCAATCAAGCGTAACCTGCTGTACGTGGACGATCAGCCCGAGAACCTGATCGTCTTCCGCGCCGCGTTCGAGGAGCACTTCGAAATCTTCGAGGCTTCGTCGGCCGCCGAAGCGTTGGAGCACTTCGATTCCCACGAAATCCCAGTGTTGCTCGCCGACCAGCGCATGCCCGATATGACCGGCGTGGAACTGTGCGAGTTCGTCCGCCGCGAGCATCCGCACACCGTCCGCATGATCCTGACGGGCTACATCGATACCGACGCCATGATGAACGCGATCAACCTGGGCCACGTGTACGGTTTTGTGACCAAGCCCTGGAATCGCGAGACGCTCGCGCCCATGTTGCTGCGTGGCTTCGAGGCTTATGACCTGGCGCTGGCCAACCACGCGCTGTCCGAACGGTTGGAGCATGCCGAGCGCTGCGCCGCACTGGGCCAGTGCGCCGCGCGCATCGCGCACGAGATGCGCAATCAACTTTTTGTGTTGCCGCTGCTGGAATTCATCGAAACGAACTATGCCGGCCACGAAGAACTCGGCGAACTGGCCCGGATCGCGCGGCAGACACACGATCGTCTCAACGAGCTGCTCGACGATGTGCGCAGCTTCGCCCGCAAAGAGGATGAGACCTGCCGCAAGAGCCCAGTCAATCTGGCCCAGGTGGTGCGCGAGGCGGTCTCGCTTGCCAGCATGCATCCCAGCGTTCCCAAACAGGGCCTGAAACTGCAGGTTCAGGCCGAGCCGACGGTGGTCTGCCACGCGATTCGCATCCAACAGGTCATTTTCAATCTGGTGCGCAATGCGGCCGATGCACTGAAAGCCCAACCCTGCCCGAAGATCCTGGTCACACTGGCCGAAGACGGAGACCGTATCAGCTTATCGGTCCAGGATAATGGTCCAGGCCTCGACCCCGCCCAATTGGAACGCGTCGGCGAGGCTTTTTTTACGACCAAGGGCGGCGAGGGCACCGGGCTGGGTCTGGATATCTGCCGCCGAATCGTATCGGGACACGGGGGCACGCTTACATGTCAGAGCCAGCCCGGTCAGGGTGCGACCTTCATCGTTCGCCTGCCGAGAACTCCTCCAGCCGCCGCTGCGGAGCGATGGACCTCAAGACAGGCAGCGGCGGTACCGATACAGCGCTTGGAACCATAGGGTCAGTCATAGAGGTGCCCCGCCGGCACCGCATGAGTCAGCGCCCGCAGTTCCGGAGTGCTCCATATGCACCAGCCCAACCGATCCTCGCTGCACCCGATCGGCCGCGCTTTGCCGCTGCTGCTGCTCGCGGGCGGTTGCGGAATACTGCCCGGCACGGTTATTCCTGGACGTCGCCGGCCGGTCGCACCGTCCGATCAAACTCGCCAAGCGCGCATTGCCGGCGAAGTGACCCGGATTGATCCGGTCACCAGCCTGCCGCGCGAATTGAGTGGCACCGTCAGCGGGTCGTTCAGCGGGGACTATCAGGAAGAAATCCTGGACGTCTACTTCGACCAGACGGGCACGCCGATCGCCGGGCTGTCGCGCTCCCAGTTCACCTTTGTGGGAACCCAAGCCGGCACGCTCACGACGCTGAATCTGATCTCCGTGACCGAGATGATCGTGGTCATGGATGAAGCCGGCGAACCCATTCTGGATGCCCAGGGCAACCCGATGGTCACCGGGCTGCGCAGCGCGGCCACTGGAGAGATTATTCACGGCGATGGTGCCTTCAGCGGCGCCAAAGGCACGCTGCACTCCGATTCCGTGATCATGTTCGCCAGCGGCGCGTCGGGCCTCGGAACGTTGGATACGCAACTCGATGTGCAGCTTTCCGGAGGCTAGAGACCAGGAATCCAGGAGCGTCTGGCGTCCAGTCTCTAGTTTTCCAGGTTCTGGTCTCTAAATGTGTGGTCACCCTGTCCGCAACTCGGCGCCGCCTACGCCCCACGGGTCGCTGTAGCCGACGCGGCGGCCTGCACCTCACGATCGCTCTCCTGCTCTCGCTAATTTTTTGGCAAACAGCGCGCGGCCAAGGCGTGGTCCGCGACAGCATTTCGGCCACCTCCTCGGGCCGCGGCGGCACAAATATCGCGCACAACGACAACCTGACCCTGCTGCTCGATAACCCGGCCGGGCTGGCTCACCTTCCGCAGCGCGAGCGCTTCGATTTCGGGGCGGACCTGCTGTTCACGCGTCTGGACTACGCGGACCCGTGGGATGAAACGCATGCCAAGCCGGTGCCCTTCGCGCTGCCGCAGCTCGCTTTCGCGCAGCGCACGGCCAACGATCGACTGACATACGGCATCGGCGTGTTCGCGCCGGCCGGCTTCGGCGCGCACTACCATTTCCATCACCTGCTCTACGGCCTCCGGGAGTACAATTCACTGGGCGCACTCTTGAAGATCCTGCCGGCCGTGGCCTATCGCGTCGATGAGCGCTTCAGCATCGGCGCCACATTCGGGCTCGGCATCAGCCATGCGCAATTTGACATGCCGTACAACTTGCAGAGCGGTTGCTTCGCGGGGCTGCCGGCGCTGGTTGACATGAAAGCCACCGGGGTAGCGCCAACCTGGTCAGTGGGTGCCCAGTATCGCATCAGCGAGCAGACCACGGTCGGCCTGGCGTATATCGCCGAGACGCGCTTCCGGCTCAAGGGCGACGCGGACATCGACGTGACCGGTCTGGGTCTGCCGCTGCTGAAAGCCGGCTACGACGCGCAGGTCGATCTCGTCTGGCCGGCCAGCCTGGGCGCCGGACTGACCCACCAGTTCAACGACCGGCACCGCATCTCCGCGGACGTGCTCTGGTTCGACTGGTCACACGCTTTCGACCGCCTCGACATGAAGCTGACCGACGGCTCCAATCCGTTGTTCAACTTTGTGCTCGGAAACACCGTGCGCGATCATCTCCCGCTCGACTGGCACGACTCGATCGCAGCGCGCCTGGGCTACGAGTATTTCGCCACACCCAACGACGTGCTGCGCTGCGGCTACATCTATCACAAGAGTCCCATTCCCAGCAGCACGTTGATGCCTAACCTGGGTGGCACCCTGGAGCACGCCGTTACGCTCGGGTATGGGCATCAATGGAAAAAGTGGCGGCTGGACCTGGCTTATCAGTACTCCTGGGCGCCGGCCAATCACGTGGGCTACAGCCGCGTGCTCGGCGGCGATTACGACCATAGCACCTTCGAAGCCCAGGCGCATTGGGTCTTCCTTACCCTGTCGTGTGGGTTTTGATTGATCCAATCGGAAGCTGGTTCACACGGGCCGCAGGTGCTTGATGACTTCCGCCCCGAGCAATTCGCCGATGTGATTCTCCTCGTCGATCACCACGTGCGCGCCCGCTTCCTGCAATTCAGCGGCATAGGCGTGATATCGCGCGCGGGCAATGATCTTCGAACGCGGTGCCACAGCGCGCGCCTGGCCGATCACGCGCACGGCGCTGCGATGATCCGGCACGGTCACCACCACCGCGGCTGCATCCGGCGCGTGCACGTGCTCCAAGACGGGAGCCTGCGACGCATCGCCAACGTGCGCCTGGATTCCCAAGCGTCGCGCCTCGGTCACCGTGCGCGGATTGAGTTCCACCAGGACGGCCGGCGCGCCGGCGGCGCGCAGCGCCGTCAAGACGTGCCGACCGGCGGGACCGTAACCCACCACAATCACGTGGTCATGCAGGCGGCCGGAGGGTTCGGCCGACGGGACGGCCGCGCTGCGCACGATGTTCGCCCGCGCGAGCCACGCAATGATCTGCTCGGAAATTTGCGGGGCACCTCGGACCAGCAGAGGCGTGAGCAGCAGCGTGATGAGGGTAGCGGAGACGAATAGATGAAACGTGTACTCATTGATGACGCCGCCCGTGAGCGCGATCTGGATCAGCACGAATGAGAACTCCCCGACCTGTGCCAGACAGATACCGGTGGCCAGGGCATGAGTATGCGATTTCAGAAAAGCCCAGGTAATCGGCCAGACGATCAGGGCCTTGCCGATGAGAATGGCGGCCGCCAGCGCCGCGACGGCGGGCCAATGGGCGGCGAGCCAGGCCAAGTCTGCCAGCATGCCGATCGAGCAGAAGAATAGCGTGACGAATAGGACGCGCAATGCATCGACGTCCGCCCGCAATTGCGCGGCAAAGGGCGAATCACCCAGCAGTACGCCGGCCACAAAAGCGCCTAACGCCGGCGAGAGCCCCAACGCGTGCGCGGCATAGGCGCTTCCCAGGCACGTCGCGGTCGCCAGCAGAATGGATAGCTCGCGATTCTTCGAGAGCGCCGCGACGTTCAGCAGCCGCGGAAGTACGTAGTTGCTTACCCCATATAGTCCCGCGAAGAGGAGCACCGCCAACCCGGCGGCATATCCCACCCCAAGCAAGACCTGGCTGAGCGATCCCTGTTTGCCGAGTGCCGTCACGAGCAGGACGAGCGGCACGATCGCCAGGTCCTGCAGCAGTAAAACCCCAACACTGCTGCGGCCGTAGACCGATTCCAACTCCATGCGCTCGAACAGGGTGCGTAGCACGCAGGCAGTGCTGCTGGGGGCGATCAGCGCACCCAGGGCGATCGATTCGCGCGCACCGGCGCCCAGCGCGCGGAAGATGCCGGCGGCGATCAAGCCCGTGAGCAGCATCTGCAGCGTCCCGCCGCCCAGGCCGATCGTCCCCAGATTGCGCAGCCGCAACCAGGAGAACTCCAATCCGATGGTGAACAGCAGCAACGCGACCCCGAGTTCCGCCATAACGGGGACGGCCTCGCGGTTGCTCATCAGGTTAAGGGCGCCAGGACCCAGCAGCGTTCC
>DASXUA010000553.1:0-20667 GCA_036505095.1 Phycisphaerae bacterium | reverse complement strand
CGTCGAAAAATCTGCGGAGGCGGCCCGGCTCGACCCACAGCGCTATGGCCCGCAGCGCGCCGCGGCCTACGAGCGGGCCGCGGCCCGTGCCAACACGGCCGGCGATCTGGCGAACTACGTGCGCTACCTGGAATTGGCAGTGGACGCCAGCGAGCCGTTGGCTGATCTACACTGCCGCCTGGGCAATGCCTATTGGGAAACCGGGCGCAAAGACGACGCGGCGCGGCACTGGCGCATCACGTTGGAACTCGAACCGGAATACCGCGATCGCGACCGGCTGCTCGGATTGCTGCGCGATCTGGCCGCGCTGAAACGCGGGCCGGCGCTGGATGCCGAGCGCGGCAACTGATCGAGTGGAAGATGGAATTTGACAGTGCTTTGAATTCCGGTGTCTCGCGCCGCGATTTTCTGCAGAGTGCCGCGGCGCTGGCGGTGATGGGAGGCATGGAATCGGTGTCTGCGCAACCCGCACAACAGCGGCCGGCAGCGCTGGCCGGCAAGCCGCCGGTCGTCATCGCCAGCGCCAACGGGCTCACCGCCACGCAGAAGGCCATGGACCTGCTGCTGGCCGGGGGCGATCCGCTGGATGCGGTTGTGGCCGGCGTGAATATCATCGAGCTGGATCCCAACGACAACTCGGTGGGCTACGGCGGGCTTCCGAACGAGGAGGGCGTGGTCGAGCTGGACGCCTCGGTCATGCACGGTCCCACACACAAGGCTGGGGCGGTCGCGGCGCTGCGCAACATCAAGACGCCTTCGAGCGTGGCCAAAATGGTGATGCAGCGCACGCGGCACGTGCTGCTGGTGGGCGAGGGGGCGCTGCGCTTCGCCAAAGCGCACGGCTTCAAAGAGGAGGACCTGCTGACCGACGCCTCGCGCGAGGCCTGGCTCAAATGGAAGGAGACCATGTCCGACAAGGACGATTGGCTGCCGCCCTTGGACGAGGCCACCAGCAAGCCCCAATCGCGCCGCGACATGCAGGTTCCATGGACCAACGGCACGATCAACTGTCTGGCATTGTCCGCGAAGGGCGACCTGGCCGGCGTGACGACGACGAGTGGCCTGTCCTACAAGATTCCGGGCCGCGTCGGCGATTCACCAATCATTGGCGCCGGGCTGTACGTCGATAACGAGATCGGCGCGGCCGGCAGCACGGGGCGCGGCGAGTCGTGCATTCAGAACAGCGGCGCGTTTGCGATCGTCGAACGGATGCGGTCCGGCGCCAGCCCCGCCGAGGCCTGCCTGGATATCATCAAACGCGTCGTGGCCCACACGCATGAAAAATGGCTGCTGCGCGACGACGGCCGTCCGAATTTCGATCTGAAGTTTTACGCCCTAGCCAAGGACGGCCGTTTCGGCGCCGCGTCGCTCTGGTCGGGTGCAGAATTCGCGGTCTTTGCCGACGGCCAGAACCGGCGCGAGAAGGCCGTGTATCTTTTTGAAAAGAGCTGATTTGTCGCGCAAAGACGCAAAGACGCAAAGAGTCGGGGCCAAAGCGCTTCTTTGCGTCTTTGCGCGATATTTCCTGAGAGGGTGTGTGAGATGCTGGTGCGAGAATTCCTTCTCGCACCTGGATTCGCGAGAATCCCTTCCCGCGGAATCGGCGATCAGCCCTTGTCACACACCCTCTGAGGAAGACGATGTGCCCGGTTTGCGGTGAGCCGCTGATTGCGTTCGAGCTACAGGGAATCGAGATCGATCACTGCGCCGGCTGCCGGGGGACTTGGCTGGATGCCGGCGAACTCGAGCAGATTGCCGCGCTGGCGCAGGTCGATGGGACATCCGGCGCAGCCGCGCTGAAAGCCGCCGGAGATGGCGTGCGCTCGCAGCGCCGTTGTCCGCGCTGCCGCAGGAAAATGCGGACCGTCCGGATCGCCGGGCCCGCGATCGATATTGAGCGGTGCGCCCGCGGGCACGGGCTGTGGTTCGACGCCGGGGAATTGCGGCGCATGATCCAGTCCGGCGCCGGCGGCTGCGCCGACGCGGTGACAGCGTTCCTCAACGAACTGTTCCGTTGGGAACTGGAATCCGCCAAATAATGGAGATGCTGCGATGCCGTCCATGATCGTTTTGTTGATCGTAGTTGGACTGGGGCTGATCGTTTTTCTCTGGGGGCTAGCGGCCTACAACGGCCTGGTGCGCAGCCGTAACGAAGTGCGGAACGCCTGGTCGCAGATCGACGTGCAGCTCAAGCGCCGGCACGACTTGATTCCGAACCTGGTCGAGACCGTCAAGGGCTATGCCGGTCACGAGAAGAGCACGCTGGAAAGCGTGGTGCAGGCGCGGGCCGCGGCGGTGGCCGCCCAGGACGTGCAGGAGCGCGCCCGCACTGAGGGGCTGCTCTCCGGCGCGCTGGGCCGGCTGATGGCGGTGGTCGAGCAATATCCGGACCTGAAGGCCAACAGCAACTTTCTGGCGCTGCAGGAGGAGCTAACCTCGACCGAGAACAAGATCGGATTCGCGCGGCAGTACTACAACGATTCGGTGATGAAATTCAACACGCAGCTCGAGCAGGCCCCCACCAACATCGTCGCCGGGCTGTTCCACTTCCAGCCCGGCACATTCTTCGAAATCACCGAGCCAGCCGCGCGCGAGGTCCCGCAGGTCAAGTTCACGTAACGCGTGGCTGGCATGGGTGGCATGGGCAAGCGGCTGTAAGCTTGCCCGTGCTTGGTCCGCACGCGACTGGGCACGGGCAAGCGGTGAGGCTGCTTGCCCATGCCACCCGGCGCCGTGCTTCGGGGGCGTCGAGAATTACCGCGACAGAGCGTTTTTCATGTGGGAGGCCATTCGACAGAACCGGCGCCGTTCGTGGGTGCTGATCCTGGCCATGGGCATCGTGCTCGCCGCCCTGGGTGTCGCCATCGGCACTTACGTCGATCCGCAAATCGGCGGAATCCTCGGCGCCGCGGCCGCGATCTTCATCTGGCTGATGCTGTGGCTGACGGCCACCTTCGGCGATCGGGTGCTGCTTTCCGGCAGCGGCGCCCGCGAGATCAGCAAGCCGGACGCCCCGCAGCTCTGGAACATCGTCGAGGAAATGACCATCGCCGCGGGCCTGCCGAAACCGCCGCGCATCTTCGTGATCGATGACGACGCGCCGAACGCCTTCGCCGTCGGCCGCAGCCCGAAAGGCGCTTGCGTAGCGGTCACTTCCGGCCTGTTGCGGCGGCTCAACCGCGATGAACTCCAGGGCGTGATCGCACATGAGATCGGCCACATAAGTAACCTGGACATCCGCTTCATGACGCTGGCGGCGGTCATGCTCGGCAGCATCGTGCTGCTCTCGGACGTGTTCCTGCGCTCATTGTTCTATGGTGGCGGGCGGCGGCGCTCGTCACGTGAAGGCGGCGGACAGGCGCAGATCGTCGCGCTGGTGATCGCGCTGGCGCTCGCCGTTCTGGGACCAATTTTCGCGCAGCTTCTGTATTTCGCCTGCTCGCGCCGCCGCGAGTTTCTGGCGGACGCGTCGTCCGCGCGTTTCACGCGCTATCCGGAAGGCCTGGCGTCGGCCCTGGAGAAGATCGCCAGCGCCGCGCCCGGCGCGCGCAAGGTGAATCGGGCCATCGCCCCGCTCTACATCATCAATCCGCTGCAAGGCGCCGGGTCTTTGACGCTGTTCGCCACGCATCCGCCCACGCTGGTGCGCGTGCAGATTCTGCGGACCATGGCCGGCGCCGGTCTGGCGGAGTACGAGCAGGCCTACCAGCGCGTCACCGCGGCCGGCGGCTGCATTGACAACCAATCGCTCGCTGCCGACAGCCCCGAACCGATTCGCGCGCCCTCCGCCGATTCCGAAGATCCGGCCCGTGCCGTCGAGCGCTCACGCGAAGCGCTGGATGTGGTCAATCGTCTGGCGAACTACGCCTTCATCGCCTGTCCCTGCGGCGTACGGATCAAGGTGCCGCCGGACTCGCCGCGCGACACGATCACCTGTCCGCGCTGCGGCCGATCGCATCCGGTTCCCACCGCGCAGCCGATGTCGGCCGACTCGGGCGCGGTCGAGGCCGAACCGCCCATGCGCTACCAGCGCACCAGCACCGGCTGGGAATCGTTCCGTTGCCGCTGTGGTCACGGCCTGCAGCTCAGTCCGAGCTTCGCGGGCACCACCATCATCTGTCCGAAATGCAATCGCATTATCGAGGTAACCGAGGCCGCTGGTTCAGAACCGCGAGCGTGAGCGAGCGTCGACGCGCCGCGCAGGCAGATCCGCGGCGTCGGTTACGCTCGCTTAGGCTGACGATTCTGAATTCGCACTACTTCTTCGTGAGGGCGGCGATGCGATCGAGGACTGGGCGCTGGCGTAATTCCAATTCCTTCGCGGCTCCATCGGCGTCGAGCTTATCGGATTCGACGCGGTCGGCCACGATGCGCAGCGCCTCGGCCAGATTGCGCATTTCGGCCGCCAGCCCCGGAATGGGCTGATCGCTCTGGATGAGCCAGCGGTCGTCGCCCAATACCAAGTTGACTTCGCTCAACGGGAGGCGATCGGCGATTTGATAAGTCACCACCGCGCGCTGGCCATCGATCTTTTCATCGATCACCCGGGCGGCCGGCGAGAAAGGCCCCACGGCATTGGCGACACCGCTGCGGTCGAGGCGCGCCGCCACTCCTTCTCCTAGACGCGCTTTGAGCCGCGCTTGCAGCACGTCGTTGGCGGACGCGACCTGATCCACCCCTTCCAGAAGTTCCATGATCGCCGTCCGGACCTGGGGCTCGAGCAGCTCACGCAGTGGTTCGGCGCGCCGCTCCGCATGGTAGCGCTGCGCAGCCTCGACCACCTCGCGCGGGCTTTGCGCGGCACGGGGGCGCGCGCGGGATGGCTCGTCAGGGCGGGGCGCTGCGCTTAGGGCAGGTGCCGGGCTTTTGAGCGGGGCCGCGGGCGCGCGCTCGGGTTGAGATTTCCTGCAGCCTGGAGCTACCAGTGCGATCGCAAACACGAATCGCGCGCTGCGTCTCAACATTACCATGCGACGGGGATGAACCCCGCCGCTCGCATGGGCTCTCATCGCATCCTCCGGCCGGGAACGCGCAGGCTCTTGGTCTGCGCGCGGATCGCATGCCCGTCCGGCGCGACGTAGCTGACCACGACGTCAAGGTCGTGCCCCAGCAGGTCCGTTTCGCCGGTGTTCAGGCCCCAGGTGAACGGGCAGACATAGCCCCAGCCCAGCGTGGTCTCTTTTGCGGCGCGCGGCAGGTCGGACAGATCCACGCGCGTATCGCAGACGCTCTGGCGCGCGCCGGCGTTTTCCAGCCGGAACAGCTCAATGCGCAACTGGCCATCGACGATGATCCCGCGGCCGGACTTATCCGACGCCAGGTAGACGGTGAACCGGAAGCCCTCGGGGTTGGGATCGCCTTCCGGATCGAAGCTCATCCAGGGGTTCTGGGCATAGAAGCAGACGACGCGCGCCACCTCGGCCGGGTCCTTCTTGGGCGGCTCGGACGGACCTGGTGCAAAGAACGAGAGCAGATTGTTCTGCTGCGGCGGCGCGGACGCCGGCTTGTTGGGCTGCGCGGGTTGCGTGCAGCCGCACACCAGCGACAGCGGAATGGCCGCGCTCAACCAGGCAAGGCGGATTGGAACCGAGTGGCGTCTCATGCGACTATGGGCTCGCCACGGGGCGCGCGATCCTCGGGCCGTAATCGGCGGCGGTCAATTCCGCGCCGGGCGTGGCTTTGTCGTTGTTCGTGCGGCGCGGAGCATTCGGCCCGTAGATGCCCGGCGTCGGACCATAATTCGGCGGCGGCGTGATGATCTTTTCGTTCGGCCGCTCGTTCGGCACGACCGGCCGCGGGCTCATCGGCAACGGCGACTCGTCCTCGGCCCGAATCCGCAGGCCCTCGAACAATGGGTTGCGTTTCACATTCTCCGGAATGATGTCGGTCTTGTCGCGCTGCTCGAGGGAGACGGCGCGCGCCTGGTCCTCATCCCAGATGACGCGGCTGGTCAGCACCACCAGCAATTCGCGCCGCTCGCGATCGTCCGTGTTGGTGCGGAACAGCAGACCCAGCCCGGGGATATCGCCGATGATCGGCACCTTGGTCTCGCGATGAATCGTGCTCGAAGTGATCAGGCCGCCGATGACGATGGTCTCGCCATCCTTGATCGTCACGGTGGTGTCGGCCGAGCGCTTGGTGAACGTCGGCGCGTTGAGCCCTTCGGTGATCGGCACGGTCGACGCGCCCAGCGCCGAAATCTCCGGATGGATTTCCAGGTTCGTGTAGCCGTCCGGATTGATGTGCGGCGTCACGTCCAGCTTGATGCCTACGTCCTCATACTCGACTTGCGACTGGAGCTGTCCGTTCTGCGTCACCTGCGCGTTGCGCACGAACGGCACCCGATCGCCGATGGTGATGTTGCCCTTCTCATTGTTCTGCACCATGACGGTGGGCCGCGAAAGCACCTCGGCCCGGCCGTCGGTCTGCAGAGCGCGGAGCAGGAAGCTGAAATCCTCACCGGTCACGGTAAAGGAGAAGCCGCCGCCCGCACCGGCCGCACCCAGGCTGGTGCCGCCCGCGAAGTCGAAGCCGGGACCCTTGATGACGCCGTTGGGACCGACGACCGCCTTCTCGGTGAAGTGCAGGTCCTGGGCGGCGAACTCCAGGCCCAGCTCGATGCGGTCGTTCAGCGTGATCTCGGCGATCAGCACCTGGATCATGACCTGCGGCGGCGGACGGTCGATCTTGCGGATCATGTCCATGTACTGGTCGTAATAGCGCGGGCTGGCGCCGATCAGGATCGTATTGCTGGCCTTGTCGGCGACCGCGGTCAATTCGCGCTCCGCGACGCGCGCCTTGGCGGTCTCTTTCTCCAGGTCCTTGAAGCGATCGCGTTCCTTCTGGTTGAAGTCGGAGATGGCCTTGCCGATGTCCTCGGCCTTCATATTGACCGGATTGAAGACGGTCTGGATGCGTTCGGACTGATCCGGCCCGTCGAGTTGGCGGACGAAATTCTCGACCATGTTCAAGTCGATCGGGCTGCCGGCCGCCACGACCGTGTTGGTGCGGCGATCGGCCGTGAAGCGCAGCTCCTGCCGCGCGCCGCCGCCCTCGCCTTCGGCAGTTAAGCCGCCCGTCGTGGGTGCCGCCGGAGCCGCAGCGCCTCCCGCCGCCCCGCCCTCAAAGATCAGGCGGCGCTCGGTCTCGCCCTGCGTACCTGTGGTCTTCTTCTCGAAAAGGTCCTTGAGCTTATCGACCACCTCTTCGGCATCGGCATTGGCCAGCGGGAACAGGCGGATTTCCGCCAGCGTCGGCGGTTGGCGATCGACGTACTGGATCAGGTCTTCCAGCATGTCCATGCTGTCGCGCGGCGCCATGACCATCAGCGAGTTGCTTTTCTCGTAGGGCGTTATGGTGATGTCCTGGCGGAGGAGTTGGCGTTCGACCTGCGTCCCGTCCGGCAGCGTCTCCTTGAAATTGACGATCAGCGCCGGCTGGTCTTTGCCTTTGGCGTCGCCGTTGAGCATCTTGTCCAGCGAGGTGGCCAGGTCCTTGGCGAGGGCCTGCTTGAGCTGGATCACGCGCACGGTCATCTCGTTGGTCGGCCGCGTCGAGTCCAGCTTGTCGATGATCTGCCGGATGTTCTCCATATCCGCGGGCGCCGCCCAGACGATCAGGGCATTGGCATGCGGATCGGGCTGGACCGCGATCGCGTCGGCCCGCGCCTGCGCACCCGCGCCCTGTCCGCCCTGACTCTTGAACAGCTTGTCGAGCTTATCGGCAATCGCTTCGGCCTTGGCGTGCATGAGCGGAAAGATCTCGACTTGCCGCGAAATGCTCGACGGCCGATCCAGCAGCGTGAGCAGGCTGCGGATCGTCGCGTGATCCTCGGGCGAGGCACTGGCGATCAGCGAATTGCTGCTCTCGTCGGCAGTGATGTTGATCGGTGTGGCCTTCGATTTCTCGCCGCCCTCCTCGCGCTTCTTGAACATGTCCTGCAAGCGCGGCGCGAGCTTGATGGCCGAGGCGTTATCGAGGCGATAGATCTCGAAGTTCGTGGTCGGCGGGCCTTCCTTGTCGAGGCGGGCCGCCAGCTCGCGGGCCTTGGCCAGGCTGTCGGGCGAGCCGGAGATGATCAGCGAGTTGCTGCGCTGATCGGCGATGATGGTCGGCGCCGGGAAGCTCTTGGAGCCGTCGGGCGTACTTTTCGAAACGCCCTCGAACAGGTTCTTGAGCATGTCGGCGATCTTGACGGCGTCGGCAAATTTCAGTTCGAGAATCTCCATGTCGCCGGGCACTTTGGCTTCGGCCTTGTCCATCGACTCGATGAGCTTCTCGACCAGCGCCAGGTTCGGCCGGGACCCGCTGGCGATGATGGTGTTGGAGCGCGGGTCGGCGATGATCGCGATCTTCTTGCGCTCCTTGGCCAGCTCGCCGGTCGTGCCGGCGCTGGGCGTGTAGATGCCGGCGTCGAAGAGCTTCTTGATCGTCTCGGCGATGTTGCTGGCGGTGGCGGTCGTGACCTGAAAGATCTGGACGACCCCTTCAGACGGCATCGTGTCGATCGCGGTGACGATCCGCTGCATCTCGTCGAAGTTCTCCTTACTGGAGGCGATCAGCAGCGTGTTGGTGGCCTGATCCGCCACGATCGCCACCTTGTCGGACGGCGATTCTTCCTGACCCTTGGCCAGACGCTGCTTGGCGCGGTCTTCGAAGAGCGTCTTGAGGTTGGTGCCGATTTCTTTGGCATCATTCTGTGTCAGCGTCAGCAGGCGAATCTGCGCCATCGGCGCCAGCGGCTGGGCTTCCAGCCGCGCGA
This sequence comes from Phycisphaerae bacterium, assembly GCA_036505095.1. Taxonomy (GTDB): domain Bacteria; phylum Planctomycetota; class Phycisphaerae; order UBA1845; family UBA1845; genus DASXUA01. The sequence goes on along the minus strand of DASXUA010000553.1, from coordinate 11,906 downwards.
CCAGCCTTTCGATTTCGGCGAAATCCTCCGGGCTGGAGGCGATCACCAGGGCATTGCTGCGCTGATCGGCCACGATGATCGGCAGGTCCTTCGGCGCCTTGCTGTCAGCCGAGGTCTTCAGCTCGGCCTTGCGCTTCCACAGCTCCATGATCTTGCTTTCCAGGTCGGCCGCGCTGGTATTGGTGCAGTTGATGATGCGGATGTTGTCGATCAGCCGTTCGCCGGGCACGTCGAGCTTCTGCGCGATATCGGCGATCTCCTGAAAATTGGTGTCGTTGGCACTAACGATCAGGGCGTTGCTGCGCACGTCAACCGCCAAAAAGACGCGCTCGCGCTCGACGGCCGCAATGCCGGCCTTCTGCTGCTCCAGCGCCTTGGTGCGCTTGTCGAACAGCTCGGTGATGACCGCACCGACGCGCGTGGCATCCACGTTCTTGCCGAGGAACAGCAGCTTGAGCGGGAACTTGGCCGACGAGGACTCGACGTCGAGCTGCTTGACAATCGCCTGGACCAGCGCGAGCTGTACCGGCCGGCCGGCGGCTACCAGCGTGTTAGTGCGGGCATCGGCCGACAAGGCGATGTTGTATACCAGCGATTCCCCCACCGGTCCCTCCGGCACGGCCTTGCTCTTCTCGTCACCCGGCGCCGGCTGCGGCAGTTTCTTGCCCGCCTCGAACATCTCTTTGATTGTCTTGACGAAGGTCTCGGCGTCGCCATGCTGCAGCGCGAAAATCTGCACGGCCATCTCGGCCCCCACCGGCACCGTGTCGAGCAGCTTGATCAATTCCGTCATGGGCCCGACGTTGGCTTCGGTCATCTGCACGATGAGCGATTTGCTGTCCTTGTCCCCGTTAATCTTGAACGGCTTGGAAAGGTCGAGCGCTTCGGCCGTGTCGGTGAAGGTCCCGTCGGGGTTGCGCCGGGAGACCGTCAGGCGGCGGATAGCTTCAAGCGCGCCCGCTGCGGCGCCTGCCGGCTGTCCGGTCTTGACGCTGGTAATCATGTCGTTGAGCACCTTGACCAGCGCCTCGGGCTCGGCGTTCAGCAGCGGATAGATCACGATCTTCAGCGCGCCGAAGCCTTCGACCGGCGCGGCGTCGATGATGCTCAACAGATGCTCGAGCTTCTCACGCTCCGTCTTGGAGATGCCGATCACAGTCAGCGTGCCAGCCGCGTCGTTAGGTAGGTACTGAATCTGCGGACCCGTCGCGATTTCGCCCTGCTGCTTGCGGATAGCGTCGATCGCTTCCTTGAGTGGCCCCTTGGCGTCACTGGGTTTCACATGCTTGAGATTGAACGTGGCATCCTCGAAGTCCGGAATGCGCGGTTCGACGGCCTCGATCGCATCGACGATGCGTTTGATCTGCTCCATCCGCGATTCGGCGGCGGCGATCAGGAGCACGTTGTTTGACACGGCCGTGATTAGCACCCGATCCTCGGTGCGTTGCCTGCCGCCCGGCGGCGTGAGCATTTTGTCCAGCGCGCGCTGCAGCGCCTGGGCCACTTCATTGGCAGGCCGTTTCTTGAGCGTGATGATATCCAGTTTGAGCCCCACGCGCTCAGAGTCGAGCTTCGCAATGAAGGCTTCAAGCTGCGCGATGTCCTCTTCGCTGCCCATCAGGATGAGCTGACCGCTATCGGTCGTTTCGACTTTGATCTCGTTGCCCGAGAGCTTCAGCTCGCCCACATCGGCCGGCAGAACTTCAGCCGCGCGTCGCTCGGCCGGCGGGGCGTCGCTGCGGCGCGGCGCCGGCTGGGTCGCCGGACCTGTGGCCGGGGAGGCCGGTGCGGGTGGCTGATCCTGCTGGCCGTGCAGCGTGGCCGCCACAAGGCCCACGAACGTCGCGACGATCAGGCCAATCTGCTTGCGATTCATCTGAAAACCTCGGTTGCTCTGGCCGTTCGACCTCAGCCTGAAAGGCTGATCGATAGTAGCCGGGGGCGCCGCCCCCGGTATCTGTGTTACCTTGGCGCATCCGACCCTGAAGGGGTCGCATCGACGCGCGCTCGGCGCCAGACGAGCCGACCCTTACAGGGTCGTCCCCACTGCGCGGCTGTCGAAGCCGGGGGCGGTGCCCCCGGCTACTGCATTGCAGTCTTTCAGGCTGCCGAATCGAATCCTCACATCATCGCTACACCATGCCATCGCCTGCTTAGCGTCCGCGCCGCCCGCCGCTCGGCGACGCCTGCTGCTCGTGAAGCTGCTGGATGATCCGCTTGACGTCCTCGGCATCAATGTGCGCGGGCTGCAGCACGCGAATGACCTGCCGGCCCGACGGCTTCATCTTTGCGAGTATTTCCACGGTCTGTTCCACGTCGGCAAACCGTGAGGACGCGCCGCTCACGATCAAGCTGTTGGAACGGACATCGGGTACGATCGAAACAAGCTGCGGCCGGTAGCTCGGATCGGCCTGGCGCTGCGCATCTTCGCCGCGACGGAAGCTCTCCTCCAGAGCGTGCGCCATGTCGGTCACGTTCACGCCTTCCGGCACCGGAATAATCTTGAGCTGCGTCGGCACGCCGCCGGTATCGATGTCGAGCAGTGCCACCGTTTCCTTGATCCGCTCGAAATCGTCCTCCGCCGCTTTCACCAACAAAGTATTCGTGGCCTCGTTCGGCACGATGACTGGCGGCGTGGTGAACATGTTCCGGAAGCCACCACGCCCGCCCCGCCCCGGCTGCTCGCCAAACAGGCGCGTCAACGATTGCTCGATCTGCGAAGCTCGCGCATGCTGCAGCGCGATCAGCCTCGGGGGGCTGGCGGTCGCATCCGCGGATTTATCCAATTCGTCTATGAGGCGTTTGATCTCCTTGTGCTTGTCTTCGGAAGCCGTCACCACCACCGACTGCGTGGCCCATTCGGGCGAGGCGTTGATCCGGTCACGCTCGGCGACTTTGGCTCCCGGGGGGGTCATCTGATTGAACACCGTCGCCAGGCTGTTCGGGTCGGCATAAGTGAGTTTGTAGGCTCTGGTCGACCGCGCAGAGCCGATGGCGGTCTCCGGCTTGTCCATATCCTTAATGCGGTCGTGAATGAGGTCCAGGTTGGGCTTGGTGGCCATCACGATAATCTGCTTGGCGTCTACGTCCGGAGTGATCGCCACGGTCATCTCGGACGGCTTGATGCCCACCTTTTTGGCGTCGCGCATGGCCGCTGCACGGTTCTCAAACAGTTTCTTGAGCGTCTCCGCAACCGTGTCGGGCTGGGCGTACTGCAGGGCAATGACGTCGGTCTGGAAATCCTGGTCTTTCTGATAGAACTCCTCGAGCTTGTTGATGACTTCCGCTTCAATCCGTTCGACCTGCGCCTGCGTTCCTTCCAGGATCAGCGCGTTGGTGCTGACATTGGCGACGGCCTTTGGAGGCTCTATGCCGTCCTGAGGTTTGCTGAATACAGCGTTGATATTGTTGGCTACCTCGTCCGACTTCGAAGTGACCAATGCGAAAATCTTCGTCACCCGCGCGATCGGCGCCGCCGGCAGCACGTCAATCCTGTCTTTGATCTTCTCGATCATCTCGAACGTCTGGGGTCCCCCCACTACCACCAGCGCGTTGGATCGTTCGTCGGCGACGGCGCTGAAAACTTCCATGTCCAAGCCGCCCTTTTTGCCGGCCATCGCAAAAAGCTGCGTGACCATTTCCTTCAGCTTATTTAAGACGTCCGGCGCGCGCGCGTACCTCAGCGGGTAGATACGGATGTCCATCGCCGAGGCGATATCGAGCTTCCCGGCGAGTTCCTCGATTTTCGGGAACACGTCTTCTGGAGCACTCACGAAAAGGAGTCGGCTGTTGTCGTCGCCGGTGATCTTGATGGCGTTCTTGTTCTTGCGTCCCGCCGCACCGAAAGCCGTTTCGAGTTTCTGGGCAATCTGGCTCGCATTGCCCTTGGTCAATTGAATGGTGCGCGGCGTGATGTCGGCAACACCCTGCTTATCCATCTGCGTGATCTTGTCCTTGATCTCGGTCATCAAGGTGGGCGGGGCGGTCACCAGCAGAACGTTGCTGCCCGATTCGGCGACGATCTTGACGGAGGATGATGCACCGGCCGGCTTTGCCGCGCCGCCGGCAGCGCCGGAGCCGTAAAAGCTGTTCAGCGCCGTCGCGATCGAGGTCGCGTCGCCGCTGCTGACTGCAATGATTTGCCCGGTTGTGCCGGGCGGCATGGCGACGTCCAGCCACGCGATCACCGGCTTGATTCTCGGAATGTCGATCGGCAGGGCCTTGACGATGAGCATGTTGGTGTGTGTCGCGAAAAATTGCGGCGAGTTCACGTCCAGCGGGTTGATGCCGCTCTCGCCCGGCTGAGCGCCACCCGGAGCGGGACCAGCCCCTCGACGACCGCGGCGACTGCCGCCGCTGGCGTCGAACATTTCGCTGAGCTGCGACACCATCTCGGAGGCATCCGCATGCTCCAGCGCGAACGTTAGCCACTCTGGCTCACCAGGCGTCTCCCGATTGTCCATCTTGTCAATCAGCTTCTGGATCAGGTCCAGCACCGACTTCGGCCCCATCGCCATGACGGTATTCGTGGCGCCATTGGAAGTAATGGTGACCTGCTCATTGGGGCCCAACGTACCGGTGGCGCCGCCCTCGACCGCGAACTGCATCATCTGGTTTTGAATCTGTTGCGCGATCTGCGCCGGGTCGCCACCGCGCGGGATGTTGATGGACCGTCTTTGTCCGCCGGCACGGGCATCCAGCCCCAGCAAGCCGCGCAGCGTCTGCTCCATCTCGCCCGCATTCAGCTTCTTGAGCTCGTAGACCCGGAAATTCGCAGCTTCCCGTCCGGGTTTGTCAACCGTGGCCAGCAGTTCGATGACGGCGGGGAAATCCTCGGTGGCCGCGCGCACGATAATCGTCTGGGTGCGCGTGTCGGGGAACACGCGGATGTTGGCGACTTCGGGCGTCGGCGCGGCCGCCGTTTCGCCTTCCCTTTCGCCATCGCCACCGCCCTCTCGCCGGCCGCCGCCGCGGCCGCCCTTCTCCGCGCCACCACCCGGCCCAGTAACGCCCGGAATATTCGGCATCCCGGGCACGTTGGGAACGGCGCCCGGCACGGCACCTTTGCCCGCCCCACCCCGTGCCGCAGCCGCCGCGGCCGCCGCGGCATTTGCTGCGTTGAGCTGCGCCATCATCTGTGGGTTCATGCCGCGCATCGATTGCCCCGTGCCGAACATCGACTCCAGGATCTGAGCGGCGACGTTCACGTCAACGTAGCGCATGCGGAATACGCGGATATCAGGCCCGGTATGCAGTTTCTCAATGTCCTTGAGAATCTCGTCCATCACGTCCGTGGCGGCGCGCACCAGATCGCGCGGACCTTCCAGCGAGATGCTGTTGCGCACCGGATCAATACGAATCTTGAGGGGCTCCTCCGGCGGAACGTTTTGTTCGACCGTCGTCGGCTTTTTCGCATCGGGTGCCGTTCCGGCGGGCTTGGAAGCGGCCTCGGTCGCCGGCGGGCTTTCTGTGCCTTTCGGCTGCGCGTTGGATTGAACCGCCGAATCCCGAATGCGCTCTTTCTCGGTGGCTTCTTCCGAAGTTTCTTGAGTTTGTCCCAGAGCAAGCGCGGTAACCAGGTCCGCCGACAAGCACGCCGGCAGCACGCACGGATTCAGCTTGCGATTGATCTGGAATTCGCGCCGCTCGGTCGGCTCGCCGGTAGTCGGTGGCTCCTCGCCGCGCGTTGCGCCTTCGTCTTCTTCCTTTTTTGGCTCCGGCCCGGGCACCACGCGCTCGATGTAGCTGCTGGCCGGCGAACTCGTGCCGCTGCCGGCCTCTTCGACCGTGTAGCTCACGCCCGACAGCTTCGCCGTCAGCATGCGGGCCACCTCAGACGCCGGGTATTTGTCGACGCTGCGGTGCCGGAAAACGATGTCGCTCTTGCTCTTATCCGGCTTATCGATCCACTTGGCGATCAGTTCCTTGATTTCGTCGTAGCGGTCCGGCTTGGCCTTGATCACCAGCACGTTGTTGTCGCCGAGCGTCAGTTTGTCGACGACCGGCTTGTCATCGCCCTGCCATAACTGATCGAGCAGGTCCCTCAGGTCCCACTTGGCGTCATAGGCATCTCGGTGCTTCAGTTCGTAAAAGAGGGGCGATGGACCCTGGCGCGTGGCGAGGCGTACGTCCTCGCGCTGATACAATGAAATCACCTCATCGATCTCGCGCATCTTGGCCGGCGAGGCCGCGGCCAGGATCGTCTTGTTGTAGTAGTCCACGTTCAGGAAAATGTCTTTGCCCTTGCGCGGACCACCCAGGGTAAAACTGGTAAAGACGTCCTCGAGAAAACCGCCGGACTCCTTCTTGGCCGCAGGCTTGGACTCCGGACCACCGCCATCCACGATGGACATGATATTGTCGGCGAGCTTATCGACATCGACGCCTGCCTCGGGAAATGTGTAGACTTTGAGCATCTTGCCGCTGGAGGCGTTCTCATCGAGTTGCTTGACGTATTGCTCGGCGCGCCCGACGTCCGAGGCCAGGCCCGCGAGCACGACAGCTCCGCCGCCGGGCGCCGCGAGGATGCTGACTTCCGGTCCGCTCACCAGCGGGGCCGCTTCGGGCTTCGCACCCGGTGGGCGGCGCAGTTTGGCGGGACCACCGACACCCTGCTGACTGATGAAGATGCCCTGGATCGCCTCGACCATTTGCTTGGGATCGGAGCGCTCGAGCTTCACCGACTTCACCACGCGCTCGTTCGGATCGGCCCGGTCCAACTCGGCGATCAGCAGATCGGCCTGATCGATCAGCGCCTTCGGGGCCGAGACGATCAGGCGATTGCTGGCGTCATCCGGAATGATCGTCAGCAGCGTGGCTTCGACTTGCGCGCGGGCCGGGCCATCGGGCAGGCTGATCTGACCGCCGGCCGACAGCTCCGAGAGCTTGGCCTTAAGCAGCGGTTCGAGTCGCGCCTGCAAGCCAGCCGGATCGGTATGCACCAGCGGAAAAAAGCGGATTTCCAGCGACTGCAGCCGGCTATCGGGCGTCAGCTTCTGAATCGACGCTTCGATGTCAGTGAACATCGCCAGCGGCGCGACGATGGCGATCTTCCGGTCGGCCACGATCGGAATGATGCGCACGTCGTCGCTCCCGCCAGACGTAGGTGTTGGCGTCGGCTGCGGCGGGCCACCGCGATTGCGCCGCCCCGGACCTGGCGGACGCGTCATGGCCCCACCGGCATACATCGTCTGCAGCGCGGTGGCCATCTCCGCGACGTTCGTGCCGGGCGGGAACGGATACACGCGCATTTCGGTTTCGATAGTCGAGGCCACGTCGAACTCGTCGACCAGCTTGGCGATCTCCGGCATGCGGGCCTTGGGCGCCTTGATGTACAAACCGTCCGGCAGCGGAATCATCACCACTCCCGGCGCAGAAGCCGCCGCTACCGGCGCCGGCGCGCCGGGCCGGCCGGTGAACGTCACGGCCACACCGCTAGTCGACATCAGCGTTTCCAGCAGCGTCTTCATCTCGTTCGGGTCAGCATGCTTGAGCGTGAAGTGCCGCGATTCGACCAGCCCGGTCGGATCGATGTCGAGATCCGCCACGATGGCGCGCACGCGCGCCAGGTCAGCCTCCGACAGCCCGCGCACGATGATCGCACTCGCGGTCGCGACCATCGCCGGCGGTGCCTGCCCGCCCAGCGCCAGCATGGTCTGCAACTGGGTCAATACCTCTTGCGGGGCGGCATGCAGGATCGGGATGACGTGATGGCCGCCATCGGCACTGGCATCCAATTCCTTGATGAGCGGTGCGTAGCGCTGCTCGAAATCCGCATTGCTGGCGACGACGTAGATGATGCTGTTGGCGTCATCGGCTGTGAAGATGCCGCCCGGGTTCATCTGCTGCGGCGTGCGATTGCGCCGCGCCGCTCCAGGACTCTTGCCGCCGGGAGCCGGGGGCGGCGGCGGCGCGGCAGCGCCCGCGGCGCCTCCGCTGGTGGCCCAACTCATCAGCAACGGCACCAGCGTCGACGGTTTGGCATTCGCCAGCTTGACGGCGTGAATCTTGGGTGGATCTTCATCGGCCACGTCAAGTTGCTTGATGAGCGCCTCGGCCCGTTCCATGTCCTGCGGCGTGCCATTGATGAGCAGCCCGCCCATGCCGTCCCCCACGGCCGTGAAGCCCTGAATGGCGGCCATATTCGGCATCTGCGCCCGCTCGCTGGTGATCATGTTTTGAAGCTGCGAGGCGATCAGGTCGGGATTGAGGAAGTTGAGCGTAACGTGCCGCGGTCCGGCGTCCTTGGGCACATCAAACATATCGATATACGTGCGGACGAGCGCCACCATGGCGTCATCGCCGAACACGATCGCGCGGTTTTGACGCGGCTCGGGCACAACGATTGCCCCGGCCCCGCCGGGCACCGCGGGCATCGGCGTGGGCGTGCCGGGTTTGCCGGCGCGCGGCGTCCGCACGGGCGCCTTCGCTGCGCCGGGCTGCGCGAGGAGTTGATTCACCTGCGCGGCGACCTCCTCGACGCGCGCGTACCTCATCGGAATGATCGTGGGCGCCGCGCCCTCCGCGGCCGAGACATCGATGATCTTGAGCAACTCATGGATCTTGTCGAGCTGGTCCTGCATGGCCTTGACGATCAACACCTGCTGCTCGTCGTCGGCGTAGTAGTCGACTGTCTGGGCAACGACATTGACGAAGGGCGAGTCGGCCGGCCGCCCCGCCTTGGGCATCCGCGCCGCCGCCGGCACACCGGGAGTCTGCGCCGGCAGATCCATGAGCTTCGAGAGGGCCTCAACCGCCTTGCTGGGCAGCATGTTGACGATCGGGATGCGCTCGAGCTTGCGCGGATCGTCGCCGGCTCCTTCGAAGAGCTTCACCAGATCCAGGTACTTGTTGATGTCGAAGACCGGTCCGTAGATGGTCACCGCGTTCTTGTCGGAGTAAGGCGCGACCCGGAAATAATCCGGCATGAAGTCGCGCACCGGCTCCAGGTCGACCACCGAGCCGCGCTCCGGCGTGTACACCACCATCGCCACGTCGCTCTCATCCAGATGCGCGTCCAGGTAGGCCTTCAGCGTCGGAAAGATGTAACGGTACGGCAGGACGCGCTTGAGGTCGTTGATCGTCAGCACCGACAACTGCCCGTCTTCGTACAGGATCCAGTACGGATTGCGCGGATCGGGCGAGTGCTGCAGCAGCAGGATGCGCAGCCGCCGCAGCGCCGTCTTGAAATCCAGCGGCTCATTGCTGGTGAAGCTGGTCTTGCCCTGCGGCGCATCACCCGTCACGGGCGTGCCGAACATCCGGCCGAACATGGCGATGATGTCGGCGAATTCGAGGTCTTTGAAACCGAATCTGAAATGGCGCTGCTCGGACGGCAGTTCGTACTGCGCCAGATCCTCCTCGTTCAATTCGGTGGTGATCGGCGAGGTCGGACCCTTCGGCATGTCCGCGCCAGCCGGACGCGCTGCGGCGCCAGGCGTACCCGGGGCCGTGATCGGCCGGACTGGCGGCGGCGCGGTCGTCGTAGGCTTGATATTGCCCCGCTGCTGCTCGGCCTTCTCTTTTTGCTGATCCATCAGCTTCTTGCGCCGCTCGGCCGCCGCTTGCGCAGGAGTCTGACCCGGTTGAACGACCGTCGGGCTGGCCGGCTGCGCCGTGGGCGCCGTGGGTTGAACGGCCGTCGGCTGGTTGGCAGGCTGCTTACCCTGCTTGGTCCGCAGCTCATCTAATTGCTGCTTCAGCTCGCGCCGCTGGGCTTCGGTCATGGTGGGGTCTTTGGCGAGCTGCTCTTCCACCTGCCGGATCGCTTCCTCGTCGCTGACCGACTGTTCCTGCGCCAGCGCCGGCACGGCCGCGCTAAGCAACACCGCCGACAGCATCAAGCCTGCCCTATGTCGAAACATCATCAATCTCCTGACCTTTTATCGGTCCGCCGCCCGCCGGGGTGGCATGCTTTCACGCGCAGCGGGTAAGCATGCACGGACACTGCATGTCTACCCGGCTAAAGCCGTGAAGCCATGCCATCCGCCTTAATCTGCCGTCGTCGAGCGGCGCTGTCATGTAGCCTCACCCCTTGTGGGTGGCGCCGCTTGCGGAACGGCTCCCGGTCGCCCGCGCCGCCCACAAGGGGCGACGCTACACCAACCGAGGCCTACGGCGTCGCGCTTACGCCCGGCTCACCCGCCGGGGCCTCGCTGGGCACGTATGGCGGTCCCACAAAGTCGTCCTGATCAAGCTCCGGCAGCGGTCCCAGGGGGCCCAGAATCAGCCGCGGCGGCTCCCAGTCCTCAACACCCTCTTCCGCTACGGGTGCCGGCTCTGGAGCTCCCGCCGCTGCATGTGGCTCGCTCGTCTCGGTCAGATTTCCTTCAATCGCGGCCGCGGTCTTCTGCTCCGTCACCGCGGGCGTGACAAACTTCATCTGCCGCCGGCGGGCCACGATAATCTCGGGGTACTCGCGGGCCTCGTTCAGCCTGACCGACTCCACGAATGTCTTGCCCAGCGGGTAGACGTAATCTTCTCCATCCTCTTTATGCACCACCGCCCCCAGGGGATGCACCAAAACCAGCTTGCCGCCATCCAAATCCCGCCCCACGGCCACATATTCGTGTTGCTGCGTCTGGGTGTTATTAATCCGGACCTCGTCTACGCCATAGGACAAGGTCGCAGATACCAGCTTGAATGGCCGCGTGAGATCGACCGCGGGCGCGGGCTCATGACGCTCGACGATCTCTAACGGCTTTGGATTGCACGGATCCGGCTGGCAACGGGTGCCATCACCCTTGTAGCTTCCGCCAGATGCGGCGCACTGGGCTTGAGTGACAAAGCTGCACGAAAACGTGCCATCGGCGTTCGCCACGCAGCACGCACCCTGCGGTTCCGGGGTTGGCGGCGGGGGTGCAACGTACTCGCTGAACGGCGACTTCAGCGCGATGAGCCCGTAATCCGCGTTGCGATGCCGCGGCGTGGCTTCTGCCGGCGTGCCCGGACGCACCTTGATATCGCTGCGCTCCGGGAGCAGCAGGGCCTCCACACTGCCGTTGATGGATACCTGGTCGCCCGCCTTGTTCTTGCCGGGCGTCACGATCGGCTGCAAGTGCAGATCGTTGAAACGCACCACGAACGGCAGCTCGTAGAACTGCCGCAGGAACTCGACCACGTGCGGCAGCCCGCCCTGCGCGTTGATGGAATAGCTTAGCGTCGTGATTTTTGTCTTGCGGTCGGTCTTCGGCTCCTGCATGCCGACACGCACGTTCGTCAGATGCGTATCGTCGAGTAGCTTCGTCAGTTGCCGTGGCAGCTCGTCGCGCACCTGGTTGATGTTGGTGCCCCCGCTGCGGTGCACGAATTCTTCGTATTTCTTGCGCAGCACGTCGCCTTCCAGCAGTTGCCGCTCGAGAGATGTCTGCTCCTGCGTCTTGCTGGCGATCTTGCCGCTCAGATCGGCCCAGGGGGCAATCATGCGCGGCCACACGACCTTCGCCGCGAAGAGCGCCGCTGCAACCACGCCCAGCGTGATGAACAGTAGTCGACGTGTTTTGTCGGCACTCACCGCGCTGCCTTTGTTGCGGTCACTCATGGCTGGCGCCCTCCGCTGCGGCGCTCCGCCGTCCGCTCGGGCGCCGGTTTTTCTTGCAGTGCCGTCACGATAATCTTGGCGGAGTAGGGGTAACTGCCGGCTGCGGCCTGATTGAGCTGCCACTGCTTGGCGTCGAAGCGCCGGGCACCCGTGTCTGGCGCCAGGAATTCATCGAGCGCCGCGACCGCGGCGCCCGACGTCACGCTTTGTTTGCTGTTGACCGCGAGCGCGAGGGTGCGCTCGCGCTGCGACATGTCGACGCGCGTAATCACCAATTCCTTGTTGTCGGGTACGGCCTCGACAGGTCGCGCAGCGCATCCAGCCAGACCACCTGTCCCTTGTCAAAAGATTCGGCCGTCTCCACCAG